>CAVALT010000040.1:0-9279 GCA_963589455.1 Clostridiales bacterium | reverse complement strand
GTCCTGTATCTTGTGCAGAAGAGACTCATATCCGGATATCTGTCCGCAGCAGTCATAAGCTCCGAGACATAATCCCTGTGATATATATCATCCTGATGAGCTATGGTTACAAGCTTCGCTCCTCTTGCCGCATAGGCCGTTTCTGCCGCAAAATTCCAGTCATCCTTAAGCGAGCTCTTCCCGTCTCTTATGTACAGCGGCAGCTCATAGTCTGCCGCTGTCTGTCTGATGAGCTCATTCGGAGTTGATGTGCAGATAATTATATCCGTACTGACGCTCTGGGCCTTAAGTGCCCTGATGCACGCCTCAAGATAAGGGCTCTCTCCGTATGCACTTACTGCAAAGCAATGCTTCATAATTCAAAAAATGTCTCCTCAAGCATGCGGCACAAAGCATGATATATCGGCAGATGCAGCTCCTGTATTTTATAGGTCTCACTGCTCGGGGCTATGATTGTACAGTCAGCCGTCTCCTTAAGCCTTCCGCCCGTACCGCCGGTAAGTCCTATGACGGTGATATCCATGGCCTTCGCTGTCAGAGCTGCTGCAAGCACGTTGCGGCTGCTGCCCGAGGTGCTTATTGCCAGAAATACATCTCCGGCCTTGCCGTATCCAAAGAGCTGCTGAGCAAAAGCATAGGTGCCGTCAACATCATTGCTGTAGGCTGTTGTAAGTGCATTGTGTCCGGTGAGTGCAATTGCAGGCAGTGCCTTCTGCAGGCAGCCGGCAAGCCTTGCTCCCTCTGCTGCATCGAGCTGCATAAGTCTCTTCCTGAAGGCTTCATCTGCAGGTCTTTTCCTGGTAAAGCCCTTCATAAGCTCTCCGACTATATGCTCGCTGTCAGCTGCTGAGCCTCCGTTTCCGGCAATAAGCAGCTTTCCGCCGCTCTCGTATGAGCTCCTCATAAGCTCATATGCCCTTGCTATATCGCTCCTGGCTGCATCAAGCTCCGGATATCTTGTTATAAGCTCATCAAGTATTGCCCTGATTCCTGCTTCCATCTGCAAAATCCTCTTCTATTACTGACCACGCCGCATCTATGCTGTAGTGCTCTCTGATATAGGTACCGCAGGCCGCTGCAAGCTTCCTGCAGCCGTCCGTATCCTGATACAGCTCTGTGAGCTTATCCGCAAATATCTGCTCAACAGCCTGAGTATTCTCAATAAGCTTCTCAGGATCATCATCAACAACCACCATAACCTTGTCTGCCTCAGGTATACCCTCAGCTCCCACCGATGTGGTAATAATTGCCGTATTATTGTAGATAGCCTCCACAACCTTGCCCTTTACTCCGGCTCCGTATCTGAGCGGCACCACAGTAAGTCTTGTGGTTCTGTAGAGCTCCGCAAGACGCTCATCGCTCACAAAGCCCAGGATCTCTATGCCCCTTGAGCTGTCGTTAAGCTTAAGCACCTCCTCATCGGCACCTGAGCCTGCCACATAAAGCGTTAGGTCCGGAATGGTCTCCCTGACCTTTGGCATTATACTTTCGGCAAACCATTTAACTGCATCCGCATTCGGCGGGTGCTTGAAGCCTCCGACAAACAGGAGACCCTCCTTATGTCCGAAATCAGCAGCTGCGGCAGCATTTTCATTAAAATCATCCCATACATACGCCGTTATGGCCTTTGCCGGGATCTCAGGATGCAGCTTATGTATGGCTTCGATCTCCACCTCTGACGGATAATAGACCATGTCAGCCTGCTCCATTACTGAAAATTCTACACTCTTCCAGTAATCAGACTCACGCTTTTTGCGTATATCCCCGGTCAGCTCGTACTCTCTGAGCAGCCTCAGATAATGCAGATCATGTCCGTAGAAGATGCATTTGATATCCGTATTTTTCTTAAGGAAATCAATATATTTGACAGCTATATGAGGGCGGTTAAGATAGCAGAAATCAATATTTCCGCTGTTTTTTCTAAGATACTCGTATATATTGTCCCTGTATTCCGTGCCGTAGAGTACCTCCACGCCAAGCTGCTGCAGAGCTGTGGTATACGGCTCCTCATGCAGGAAATTGTCGCCTATGAACTTAACATTGAAGCCCTTCTTCAGGAACATCCTTATGTACTGGTAGGTCGTCTTGGAGCCCGCGTCCTTATCCCAGGTGGGAACATAATGATCTATTATGGCCACGCAGGGCTTTGTCTGTGAACGGTCTCTTGCGGAAAATGGATCCGGATTGCCGGTATTGACAGACTGCTTTTTAAGCTCGTCTGCCCATTTCTTCCTGAATTTGTCCTGATTAACAAGCTGATAACGCTTGAGGCCTGTACCCTGCACATCGGTTCCGTTGGATATGCCCTCAAAATGCGTCACCACGGATTTTGGCTGATATACAACTCTTTTGCCGTGCTTTCTTACCTCAAAGGCAAGATCCGAATCCTCACAGTATGCCGGTGCAAAGTATTCATCAAAGCCGCCTATCTCCTTCCAGAGCGCTGAGCTTATCATGATAGCCGCACCGGAAATATAATCCACATCCTTAACATAGTTGTATTCAGGCTTGTCAGGATTATCCAGTCTTCCGTAATTCCAGCCGGAGGCATCGTCCCAGATGATGCCTCCGGCCTCCTGCAGTCTTCCGTCTGCGTAAACAAGCTTGGAGCCCACCATGCCAATGCTGTCATCAGAATCCGCCAGCTCCGTAAGTGCTGACAGCCAGCCCTCATGCACCTTAGTATCGTTATTAAGGAACAGTATATATTCGCCGTGGGCTCTGCGTGCCGCCTGATTGCAGTTCTTAAGGAAGCCCATGTTGGACGAATTTCTGCTTATTATCAGATTGGATATATATTTATCTATCTCTGCTGTTGCATCTGTTGAGACATCATCTGCCAGAATGATCTCATAGGGAGTCTCCGCCATATCCGTGTTTGCGATAATCGAACGTATGCAGGCATAGGTATAGGCTATCTGATTGTAGGCAGGAATAACTATAGATACCTTCGGACTGCTGCAGCTCGGGATGACAAGACGTCCGCCATCTGCAAACTCCCCTCCGATCTTAAGGTCTCCGCTTATATACAGTCTGCCCTCTGCAGTACAGTACAGCTTGAGCATACGACCCGGATGGCGCAGCGTATTCTTTGCATAATGTATAAACTTGCGTCTGCCGGAGTCAGCAGGTGCCCAGGCATCAACTGCAGCAATAAACCTGCGCTTTACCTTGCTTGTAAGGCTCTGATGCCCTGCAAGATATGCATTCTGCTCTCTTAATATCTTAAGCTCAGCCTCCTGATTAGACCTTATGCTCTCTATATTTCTTATATGATTCTGAGAAAGCCGTTCAACCTCGCGCTCCTTTGCAAGAGCAGTCTTGTGCTCCTCAACCTCATCCTGCAGTCTCAGATTCCACTCGGTAAGCTCTGATATCCTGCGCTTCTGCTCCATGACAAAATGCGGTGATACCTGCTCCGGTCTGAAGCGGTCAGCTATATCTGCCCAGGTTTCGTCGCCTCTCACGCTGTGCTGAAAGGCTGCCTCCTGTGCACTGAAGCTGTTCTGCTTCTCTTCGTCTATCCCAAAGCCAGATATAAATGCTGCTTTATCAGCATATGCCGTAAGCTCGGCCCTGCAGGAGTCATACCAGTAGCTCAGGATACGGTATTTAACAAATTCATAGTCAATTCCTTCATCAAATACCCACTCATAGTCTATAAGGCAGAAGCTTCCGTCCTTATCAACAAGAACATTTTCAAACAGAGCATCAAGATTATGGCAGGCTGTTCCTGCCTCGCCAAGCAGCGCCTCTATTGCTGCATTAATCTCCTGCTCCGGAGCTCTGCCGTCTCTGATATGCTCTGCGAGAAGCTTTGAGAGCTCCCTGCCTTCTACAAAATCAAAATCCGCATATGCCGTACCGCTGTCAGTCATGCCCATATGCGGCATGAGTACGGTTACAGCTGTCTTATCCGCTGCAGCGTGTTGTGCAGCTAATGTGGCTGAATCAGTACTGCAGCTGTTAACAGCTGCAGGTTCTTCAGAGGTATGGCTGCCCGCCGCATCCTCTGACGCAGCAGCTGCTGCTGTGCTGTAAGCTCTGGTAATAAGCTCATACTTATGACCGAAGCTTTGTATATGCTCATTTGCCGCCGGAGTCAGGGCACTTTTTCTGACAAAGCGCTTTGACCTGCCGCTGCCTGTATAGAGCTCTGTCTTAAGTGCATACTTATCAGCTCTGCCGCGGTTAAAGCGTATATAGTCCGCAAAGGCCTCATTAGGAACGGCTGCAGCTGCAGGCTCTTCATCCTGTTTAAGCCCGTAACCTGTATATACATAGATATAGGACGGTGCATAATCAGCAAAATGTCCCTTCTCGCAGAGACTTCCGTACAGTGCCTCATCATTATATACGGCGCGGCGTTCCTCAAAGCCTGTGTCATTGATATCCTTAAAGCTGCCTATTCCCGGCATAAAGCTCTCAGAATATATATTGCGTGCAAATGCTGCATTCGGCAGCGGATAATAGCGTTTCACACCTGCAAAGCCGCAGTCTGATCTGATGCTCTCCGCAAATTCACGGCTTATCAGAAATTCCTCATGCAGCGGCTTTATGCCTGCAATAAATTTCAGCGTATCTGCATTGTCAGCTATAAGTATAAGGCTTCCGCCTCTCCTTAAATGAGTGCAGGCAGAGCTTATAAAGGCCTGCTTGTCACGGAATAACAGTGACTCCTCATCTGTATCGGTTATATCAGCAATTACAGCATCATAATCACAGTCCTCAGCAGCCTTAATAAGTCTTACATTGGCATAAGCTCCGCTGCCTGATTCCTCTGCTTTGTCTGTTTTGCCTGCTGCAATGCCGAAACGCCTTCTGATAAGCTCAAGCCTCTCATCGGCCTCATCAGCTATGTCAAGCTGAGCTGCCTGCTCTGCAAGCTCTGTATATGCACCGAAAACGGCTCCGCAGCAAAGCACCTTCTGTGATTTATCCCACGGAAAGCAGTATACGCAGTCACTTCGGTCAGGATTCAGGGCTGTATACAGATCACTGCTGTCCGTATCGGACAGAATGAGCTTATCAGCCTCTGCTCCCCTCGCCTCCATGCCGTCATAATCGTCTATAAGCTTGTAATAAATATCCTTCATCAATCCTTGCTGACCCTGACCTGTGAATTCATATCATATACTCCTACAGTATTCTTGTTGGATATAACCGTGAGATTCAGCAGATCGTAAAGACGGTGGTATACCACATGCTCTCCCTGCTCAAAGCCGGTACAGCTCATGCTGAGCAGATACTCTCCGCCCTGCAGGTCCATTTTCTGTTTAAACTCAACCTCGTAGGAATCGCCATTTTCTGCAGGCTCGACCTCTGCATTTTCAAACATTGTATTTGTTCCGCTTAAGTCGTTGCCCTTTTTATCTCTGAATGTATAGGTAAATATAGGCGCCTCTACATGTGCATTGAAGCGTATCCTTTCTCTGATGGTGAACTGCTCGCCCTTCAGAATAAGGTTCGTAAGCCTGCCGTCCTTGTCGAGGATGCCGAAATCATATATCTCAGCCCGCCTGTCTCCGTATTCATTGACATTAGGGTTGACATTCATGGCGCTGCGCATAAGCTCAGCACAGTCTGCAGCATCATGTACTGTATCCGCTGTGCGGCTGCCTGCTGCCGAGACTGCTGTTTTGATTCCGGCTTCTGTTTCAGCTGTTGCATTTCCGCTTCCGGCTGCGGCGTCGGCAGTTTTATCCCCTGTTGCAGCTGTGGCTCCGTTTCCTGCTGCTGCAGCTGTGCTGCCTGCATTATATCCGGTCCTGTCCGAGTGCAAAGCTGCATCTGTCTCATCTCCTGACAGTGCTCTGTCCGAAGCATTCATGTCGGCTCCGGCTGCTGTTTTTTCTGCCGCCTCTGCTGCCTGTCCTGCAGCCCTACTGCCGGCCTCAGCAGCCGCTGCAGCCTTTTCTGCCTGGTGCTTCAGCACCTCGTCGGCATCAAACTGTCCTGCAAGTATCCTCTTGTAGAGATCTATCATCTCTCCGGGCCTGCCCTCATCGACCTTTACGCCGTCATTCAGGAGCACGGCCTTGTCGCAGTACTTAAGCACCGAGCTCATATCATGAGTAACCATGAGTATGGTTGTGCCGTTCTTCCTCAGCTTATCCATATGATGATAGCATTTGGACTGGAAGAAAATGTCTCCGACTGAAAGCGCCTCATCAACTATGAGTATCTCGGGCTCTACATTGATTGCGAGTGCAAATGCAAGGCGCACAAACATACCTGAGGAATATGACTTGACCGGCTGATATACAAAGTCTCCGATATCCGCAAACCTAAGTATCTCATCAAGCTTTGCATCCATCTCGGCCTTTGTGAAGCCCATCATGGTGCCGTTCATGTATATATTCTCAATACCGGTATACTCGCTGTTAAAGCCCGCTCCGAGCTCAAGAAGCGCTGAAACCTTGCCGCGTACCGAAACCTCGCCGCCTGTAGGCGTCAGCACACCTGTGATTATCTTAAGCATGGTCGACTTGCCTGAGCCATTGGTTCCTATAATGCCGACTGACTGACCCTCTTCCACATCAAAGGACACATTCTTCAGCGCATAGAAATCCTTATGCAGGTTCTTTCTGGTAAGCCCCAGGGACTCCTTCAGTCTATCCGTATTTTTTTCATATAGTCTGTAGACCTTGGTAACGTCTCTGACCTCTATTGCCTTGCTCATTTACCGTCTGCTCTCTGTAAATTTCTGTAATCTGTCCATAGCCTTCTGCAGATTCTCAAGAGAATATGCATAGGATATGCGCAGGAAGCCCTCTCCGGAGCTGCCGAAGGCACTTCCCGGAACAACAGCAAGCTTCTGCTCCTTAAGTATCGCATTTGCAAACTCATCCGAGCTCATGCCAAACTGCTTAATACACGGGAAGAGATAAAATGCACCCTTGGCCTCAAAGCACGGAATGCCCATACGCTTAAATCTGTTAAGCAGGAATAAGCGTCTGCGGTTATACTCCTCCCTCATTATAGTAATGTCCTCATCACCGTAGCGAAGGGCAGAGATGCCTGCATACTGGCTGAGTGTAGGTGAACACATGATGGCAAACTGATGCACCTTCTTCATCTGCCCCATGATGCGCTCAGGTCCTGCCGCATAGCCGAGTCTCCAGCCGGTCATGGCGAAGGCCTTTGAGAAGCCGTTAACCACTACGGTTCTTTCCTTCATACCCGGAAGCGATGCTATGCTCACAAAAGGCTGCTCGGTATAATTAAGCTCAGAATATATCTCATCGCTTATTACAAACAGATCATGCTCAATAATAACCTTTGCAATCTTCTCAAGATCCTCTCTCTCCATAACAGCTCCGGTAGGGTTGTTAGGATATGAGAGAAATACCATCTTGGTTCTGTCCGTGATTGCCGCCTCAAGCTCCTCCGGCTGCAGGCGGAATTCATGCTCAGGCTTAAGATCTATAACCACCGGAACGGCACCCGCCATGATTGCACATGGCTTATAGGAAACAAAGCAGGGCTCCGGAATAATGATCTCGTCTCCGCGGTCAAGCATCGCTCTGAAGCAGGCATCTATTGCCTCTGAGCCTCCTACAGTCACAAGCACCTGGTTTTCCGGATTATAGCTTAAGCCGTACCTGCGCTCCATGAAGACAGAGATTTCTTTTCTGAGCTCCATAAGTCCGGCATTGGCCGTATAAAAGGTCTTGCCGCGGTTTAAGGCATTTATGCCCTCCTTGCGGATATGCCAGGGTGTATCAAAATCAGGCTCTCCGACTCCTAGGGATATAACGTCAGGATCATTCATCTCTGCTACAAGATCGAAGAATTTACGTATGCCCGACGGAGGAATAGCCTCTATATAGCTGTTTAACGGGTCTCTCATGTCGTAATTATCCTTTCGTCCCTGGAATAGCCCTGATAATCAAAGCCGTCCTGCTTGTACTTCTTAAGTATGAACTGTGTCTGTGTGCTCAGTACTCCCTCTATGGTTGAGAGCTCCTCTGATACAAACATGGCAATCTCACGCATGGATTTGCCGCTGATAAATACGATAAAATCACAGCTTCCGCTGATCAGGAAAATGCTCTCGACCTGCGGATATCTTGCTATCTGAGCTGCCATCTGGTCAAAGCCGACGCCCTTCTGCGGCGTAGCCTTAACCTCTATAAATGCATCTGCCGTTTCCTCGCCAACATTATCCCAGTTGATAAGGGTATGGTAACCGCAGATAATCTTCTCTGACTCAAGCTTATTAAGCTCTGCTTCAACAGCCTCCGGTGTGCTGCAGGTTATGGCCGCAAGATCCTCTGTGCTGATTCTCGCGTGGTTCTCTATTGCGCTGAGCAGTCTCTCTCTCATGATAATCATCCTCTTTTAATTCTGATGCTGCCATAGGCTTTAACCAATGACAGCTGACTGACGCCAAAATTGCGGTGCTGGTATGCAGTGTATCCCGTGCATTTTCCCAGGCATCATATTGACATTGGCAGGATACGATCCAGCTCATCCCCCTCAGGTCTGCGGAGTGATGAATCTGCCTCGGTATCTGTTCTCTTTATTGCTGCGCCCTTAGATGTGAAGCCTATCACACTTAAGGGCACTCCCGCTGCTGCGGCAGCTGCCGCCAGTGCCCCTGTATCGGCTGAAAGCCATACCTTGCAGCCCGGTGCATATAGTCTGTAAGGATTAAGCGAAAACATCTCGCATACCTCCACTGTCTGCTGTAATAAAGGAATGCTCTTAAGCGCATACATTCCGCCGCTGCGGTTATCCTTTAATACCTTCCACAATGCAGCAAGAACGCCTCCGCAGCCTCCGTCCGCAGCAAGTCCCTGCTGCTCAAGGTCCTCGTACAGCTCATCTATCTGTCTGACCTCTGCCGTGCCTGACAAAGACTCCTCTGCCTGCTTATCAGCTGTTCCCTCTGCTGTCTTTTCTCTGTCATTAATGATACAGTCACCGGAGGCGGATATATTTTCAAACACACTGAAAAAGCTCTCAGAATATCTCTCCTTAAGACTCCTGCCAAGCTTCTCATCCTTATATATGGCAAGGCTTCCCGAAAGCCCTGCATAGCCGGTGACAACAATATCCATATATCAGATTGCAGCAAGCACCATCGGTACTATCATTGCAAGTACAAGTATCACGGCAATAACACCTATAATAATTTTCTTAGTCTTTGTACTCATTTTATGTCTCCTTAAATAACTGTTTGCTGAAATAATTATTTTACTCTATGTTCCTGCTGCTGTACAGCAGATATATCATTCTGCCGCCTCAGGACTCCGCTGCTGCCCACTTAATGCT
>CAVALT010000039.1:0-10046 GCA_963589455.1 Clostridiales bacterium | reverse complement strand
GGCCCGAAGGGCCTCTGGCCAGCCAAATCGAGGATTTGCGAAGCAAATTCGAGATTGGTGCTAAACAGTTACGGTATATTTAAGAAAATGCTGATTTAATCAGCATTTCGTTAAAGGCTCCGCTGAATCGCATGGATTTGCAGGCAAAATTGTTGCTTCGCAGTGCAAATCCGGCGGAGAAAACGCCTTAAACAGCGTTTTCCTTAAATGAAACAGTTACAATTATAAGGGGTATTTGATTATGGGCAGATATAAGCGCGTTATGCTCAAGCTTTCAGGTGAGGCACTTGCAGGAGAAAAACACACAGGATTTGATCTTGCAACGGTAGAGGCTGTAGCCGGAGAGGTTAAGCAGGCCGTTGATGACGGGACAGAGATAGCAATAGTTATCGGCGGCGGCAATTTCTGGAGAGGCCGTACCGGAAATGAGATAGACAGAGTAAAGTCCGATCAGATAGGCATGCTGGCAACCGTGATGAATGCACTCTATGTATCAGAGGTATTCAGAACAGCAGGAATGAAGACTGCAGTATTCGGAGCCTTTGAGATACCGGGACTTATGCCGATATTTGACAAGGACGCTGCCATGCAGGCGCTTTCCGAGAAAAAGGTTGTATTCTTTGCAGCCGGAACCGGACATCCGTATTTCAGCACAGACAGCGGAACAGCACTTCGCGCAATAGAGATAGAGGCAGACATTATACTGCTTGCCAAGGCAGTTGACGGAGTATACGACTCAGATCCCAAGACCAATCCTGAAGCAAAGCGCTTTGACAGGCTTTCGATAAGTGAGGTTGTAGAGAAACAGCTGCAGGTTATAGATCTGACAGCATCAGTGCTGTGCAAGGAAAATCACATGCCGCTCGGAGTATTTTCATTAAATGAAAAGGGCAATATTGCAAATGCCTTAAGCGGAAGGATAGACGGAACAATAGTTACTGCAGATTAAGCGGCCTAAGAAAATACTGATGTAATCAGCATTTTCTCATCAGCCTCAGACAGAACAGATAAAGACAGCAGATAACAGCCTGTACGCTTGCAGTTGAGGCAGAACACCGATCTGCAGTACAGCAGTTAAGCAGGAAAATGCAGCAAAAGGAGATAAACTCATGACTGAAGAACTCAATATCTACAAAGAAAAAATGCAGAAGACTGTTGACGGCCTTGCTGAGAATTTTCAGAGCATCAGAGCCGGCAGAGCAAATCCACACGTACTTGATAAGATAAAGGTAGACTACTACGGAACACCGACCCCGCTTCAGCAGGTCGGCAATGTTTCTGTGCCTGAGGCACGTATAATACTTATACAGCCATGGGAGAAGTCTCTCATCAAGGAGATAGAGAAGGCTATCAACTGCTCTGATATAGGCATTAATCCGACAAATGACGGAACCAGCGTAAGACTTGTATTCCCGGAGCTTAACGAGGAGAGACGTGCCGAGCTTGCCAAGCAGATCAAGAAGTACGGCGAGGAAGCAAAGGTAGCTATCCGCAATATCAGACGTGATGCCAATGACAAGACCAAGAAGCTTGAGAAGAGCGGAGACTTCACAGAGGACGATGTTAAGCAGGCAGACAAGGATGTGCAGAAATTTACCGATGACTTCATCAAGAAGGTAGATTCAATGGTGGATGTCAAGACCAAGGACATCATGACAGTCTGATTGACAGCACATGCTGCTGCAGGGCGGCATGGTCATAAATAGGGATTTAATATGGATAATCTTCATATACCGGAGTCCGTTGCCATCATTATGGACGGCAACGGACGCTGGGCTAAAAAGCGCGGACTTCCGCGCACAATGGGACATAAGGAGGGCTGCAAGACCATAGAGGCCCTGGTGCCTGAGGCCGGCAGACTCGGCATTAAATATCTGACAGTATACGCATTTTCCACAGAGAACTGGAAACGTTCCGAGGAAGAGGTTACAGGACTGATGAACCTGTTCAGATATTATGCAATGCGTCTGCTTAAGAGCGCAAAGGAAAATAATGTCCGTATCAGGATGATAGGAGACCGCAGCCGTTTCCCGAAGGATATCATCGAATCAATCAATAAGCTTGAGGCTGAGACCTGTGACAATACAGGTCTTACCTTTGTCGTAGCAGCTAATTACGGAGGTCGTGACGAGATAAGACGTGCCGTAATGAAGTATTGTGATGCAAGACTCGGCAAAGCAGCTGCAGCCTCAAATGCTGAAGACAGAGCAGCTGAGGGAAATGCTGCAGGAACCGGAGTTGCATTAGCTGAGGGAAATGCTGCAGCAGACCAAACCGCTGCGACAAATGCAGCAGGAGCACTCGGAGCAGAGCTTACCGAAGCAGAATTTGCAGATTATCTCGATACCGCAGGCATTCCTGATCCGGATCTTCTTATCAGAACCTCCGGTGAGCTCAGACTCAGCAACTTCCTGATATGGCAGTGTGCCTATTCTGAGATTGTGATAACTGATACGCTCTGGCCTGATTTTAACAGGGATGAGCTTGTCAGATGCATAGAGGAATACAATAAGAGAAACCGAAGATTCGGAGGAGTTTGATTTGTTTCTGAAGCGACTCGGGAGCGGAATAATTTTGCTGGCGGCTGCCATAGCCCTTTTTTATGTGGGCGGTATGCCACTTCTTATTGCGTTCTGCATTATTTCACTGATAGGACAGAGGGAGCTGTATCAGGCTATAGGGATAGACCGCAAGGGCCTTTCTGCTATAGGCTATGTGATGACGGCTTTATATTATGTGCTGATATACTGCGGAGGCATGGCATATATGACAGAGATGATAGTTCTGTCTCTGCTGTGCTTTATGACCGCCTATGTCATAACCTTTCCGGAATATAAGACTGAGCAGGTTACAGGTGCATTTTTCGGAGTATGCTATGTATCGGTCCTTATGAGCTTTGTTTATCATACAAGAGCACTTCCGGACGGAGTTTATTTTGTATGGCTCATACTTCTGAGCGCCTGGGGCAGCGATACCCTTGCGTACTGTGCCGGCAGACTGTTCGGAAGGCATAAGATGGCAGCACAGCTGAGCCCGAAGAAAACAATTGAGGGTGCTGTGGGAGGCATAGCCGGAGCAGCACTTTTAGGACTTATATACGGCAGCATTTTCAGGCACGGCTTTACTACGGATTATCCGCAGGCTGTATGTGCACTGGCCTGTGCGGCCGGAGCTGTTATATCCATGATCGGCGATCTTGCGGCCTCTGCCATCAAGAGAAACCACAACATCAAGGATTACGGCAGCCTGATACCGGGACACGGCGGCATACTGGACCGCTTTGATTCGATGCTTTTTGCCGCACCGGCTATCTATTATGCGATAATCGCAGTTCAGAGGATTTTATAATGAATTTATCGGTTCTGGGCTCAACAGGCTCAATCGGACGACAGACACTTGAATTGGCCGCCTGCTATGATGATATCAATATCACAGCGCTTGCGGCCTTTGGCAATATTGAACTTATTTATAAGCAGATCTGCGAGTTTAAACCGGAGATCTGCTGTATTTATGATGAAAAAAAGGCTCTTGAGCTGAGAGCTAAGCTCAGGGCTGAGGGCAGTGCAGTAAGAATAGTAAGCGGCATGGAGGGTCTTATAGAGTGCGCAGTATGGGAGCATTCCGATACCGTGCTTGTAAGTGTTGTGGGAATGATAGGCATAAGACCTACAATTGAGGCCATCAAAGCCGGCAAGAACATAGCTCAGGCCAACAAGGAGCCGATTGTGTGCGCCGGACATATAATCATGCCTCTTGCAAAGAAGCAGGGCATAAGCTTTATGCCGGTGGATTCAGAGCATTCGGCAATATATCAGTGCCTGCAGGGAGAAGCAGAAAACAGGATAGACAAAATCTGGCTTACAGCCTCAGGCGGTCCGTTCAGGGGCAGAAAGACTGCTGAGCTCAAAGGCATAACACCTGAGGATGCCTTAAAGCATCCAAGCTGGAATATGGGAGCAAAGATAACCATAGATTCCTCTACGCTTGTCAACAAGGGCCTCGAGGTGATTGAGGCGCATTATCTGTTCAATGTTCCGGCTGATGACATAATAGTTGCCGTGCAGCCAGGCTCTGTGGTCCACAGCATGGTGCAGTTTGAGGACGGAGCGATAAAGGCACAGCTCGGAGCTCCGGACATGAAGGTGCCGATAGCCTATGCGCTGCACCAGAGACACAGAGCGAGCTTTGCAGGCGAAAAGCACTTAGGCTTTGAGGAGCTTTGTGATATTCATTTTGAAAAGCCCGACCTTGAGACCTTTAAGGGTCTTGCACTCGGCATTGAGGCCTGCCGCAGAGAGGGCAGCCTTACCACAGTCTATAATGCTGCAAATGAGGAATGTGTTGCGGCCTTTCTTAACAGGAGGATAGGATATCTCGATATTGCCGACGGAATCGAAAAGGCAATGTCGGCTCACAGCTTCGTTGCTGATCCCGGTCTTGAGGATATATTTGAAGCAGAGCGTGAGGCACGTGCTTTCATCAGAAAGCTTTACAGACTGGATTAAGAAATAAATGTTGAGTCTTATAATTTCAGTACTCGCCCTTGGCGTGATTATAACGATACATGAGCTGGGACATTTCCTGGCCGCAAGAGCCATGGGCATAGGCGTTATCGAATTTTCGATAGGCATGGGTCCGAGACTGTGCTCTGCTGTCAGAGGAAATGTCCGCTATTCACTGCGTGCGTTTCCGTTTGGGGGCTCCTGCATGATGCTCGGAGAGGAGCTTGACGAGTCCAATCAGCTTGACGAGTCCGACCAGCTTGGCGAGTCCGACCAGCATGACGGGGGCTGCAGTGATGCAGATGCAGAGCAGTCTGATACGGAACAATCCAATATCGAGCAGCCCAATACCGAACAGCTTAATATTAAGCAGCGTATACAGGAGGATACCGGGCATAAACCTGAACTTGGCAGTCCGGGATATGGCAAGGCTAATGTACATCACACGTCTGCAAGCGAATTCAACAACGGCACCTTTGAGCATTATGACAGAAGTGAGTCAGAGGATTTCTTTATTGTAGATGGAAGGAAATATCCTAAGGATGCACAGTTCGTAAGCAAAGCTGCATGGCGCAGATTTATCGTGATAGCGGCAGGTCCGGTATTTAATTTCCTTCTGGCATTCGTGCTGTCAGCAGTTATCTGCGGCTGGTTTGGCTTTGACAGACCTTATGTAAGAGAAACAGAGGCCGGAGGACCGATGGCAGAGGCCGGAATAGAGCAGGGAGACAGCATATATGCACTTAGTGTCGGCGGTACGCGGATGAGTGTGCAGACGGCAAGAGATATAAGCATCTTCATGTATGTGCATGCAGACGAAATGAACAGCGCGGATACATTTACCGTATTTTACCGTGATGCCTCGGATAACAATATAAAGAAGCAGGCGTCGGTCACACCGTTCTATGACAGTGAGAATGAGCGTTACAGGCTGGGATTTGCATACAACGTGGCTTATGAGAAAACTGACGGCATCCTGGATACTCTTGTATGCAGCCAGTACAATGTCAATTACTGTATTCGCTCAAGCGTTGAATCCCTGCGCATGATAGCCAGAGGAAAGGTCACCAGGCAGGATGTAATGGGACCGGTACGTATGGTTGCAGTTATGGATGAAACTGTAAATGAGGCAGCGGATTACGGTCTTAAGTCCTCAGTGCTTACGCTGTTTGATCTTATGCTGCTTATATCGGCTTCACTTGGCTTTATGAATCTGCTCCCGCTTCCGGCACTTGACGGAGGAAGGCTGCTGTTCATAATTATTGAGATGATAACCGGCAGGGCTGTGCCTAAGGAGCTTGAGGCAAAAATACATACCGTCGGCATGCTGCTGCTTTTAGGCTTTATGGTGCTTGTTATGGCCAATGATATAAGCATGCTTGTTAGGTAAATACTGATTATATAAGTATATCCTTAATCAGCCTACGGCGGATCGCACGGATTTGCTTTTGGATTAGCCGTTTCGCAGTGCAAATCTGGCGTAGGAAACGCTTTAATCAGCATTTCCTTAAATAAGCAGATACGATAATGTTATAAAAGGAGATAAGGCATGAGAATGCTTACGCATGAGGTAAATATCGGCGGAGTCAGGATAGGCGGAGGAAACCGTATAGCCATCCAGTCCATGTGCAACACAAAAACCAGCGATGTTGAGGCAACAGTGGAGCAGATCATGCGTCTCGAGGAGGCCGGCTGCGAGATTATAAGGGTCGCTGTGCCTGATGAGGCAGCAGCGGCAGCCTTATCACAGATAAAAAGCCGCATACATATACCGCTTGTTGCGGATATACATTTCGATTACAGACTGGCACTTCTTGCTATAGAAAACGGTGCTGATAAGATAAGAATCAATCCCGGCAATATCGGAGGAAGGGACAGGCTTGAGCAGGTTGTAAAGGCAGCCTCAGGACGCGGCATTCCGATAAGGGTCGGAGTCAACTCCGGCTCTCTGGAGCATGAGCTTATAAAGAAATACGGGGGAGTCACGGCAGAGGGACTCGTTGAATCCGCACTCGATAAGGCACATATGATAGAGGAAATGGGCTATGGCAGCATTGTCATAAGCATAAAGTCCTCGGATGTGCTTATGTGTGTGAAGGCACATGAGCTGATAAAGGATAAAACCACACATCCGCTGCATGTAGGCATAACCGAAGCCGGCACGGTGTGGGCCGGCAATATCAAGTCCTCAATAGGACTCGGCATCATACTGCATGAAGGTATAGGCGACACAATAAGAGTGAGTCTGACAGGCGACCCCGTTGAAGAGGTTAAAACAGGCCTGCAGATACTTAAGACTCTGGGACTTCGCAAGGGAGGCATAGAGGTGGTAAGCTGTCCGACCTGCGGAAGAACCAGCATCGACCTTGTAGGCCTTGCCGAACAGGTGAACAGACTTGTATCAGAGGCTCCGTATAATCGCCTTGACATGAAGGTAGCCTGTATGGGCTGTGTGGTCAACGGACCAGGAGAGGCCAGAGAGGCAGAGCTTGGGATATGCGGCGGCAGAGGCGAGGGTCTCATCATAAGGAAGGGCGAGGTCATCAAGAAGGTTCCGGAGGCAGAGCTTCTTAATGCATTTAAGGCAGAGCTGGATAAGTATCTGTGATGCTGTGTTTCATTAAGGAAACGCTGATTAAAGCGTTTCATCCGCCGGATTTGCGCTGCAAAGCAACAATTTCGACTGCAAATCCGTGCGATCCAGCGGAATTTTTGAGAAATGCTGATTAAATCAGCATTTTCTTAAAAAAAGGCCCAAACATAAAAAAACATCAGTATATCTGAATAACTATTATTACGATAACATAGAATGAACAGTTTTACAGAAGTTTTTCAAAATCTGGATATGGACCTGTCCGACAGGGAGCTCATGAAGAAGGCTGAGGTGCTTAAGATCAGCGTTCCTAATGACCGCTCCTCGCTTACGGTGTATCTGCATAATAATGAGGATATACCGAGGAGCACTGTATGCGAGGCTGAAAATGCCATCAGAAACAAGATATTTGACGGAAAGCGCATACGTGTAAGCATTGTTGTGACTGGAACCCCATCGAGAGTCGGAGGTTCGGGAGGAGGCTCAGGCAGCAGTCCTGCAGGAAACAGCAGGAACGGCGGCTCGGGCACAGGCTCCGGCTACGGCGGCAGCGAGCACGGCACGGGCAGAGGTACCGGAGCAGGTGCGGGCGGTCAAGGCGGAAGCTCAAAGGATGCCGCCGGCAGATATCTTAAGAGACCCGGACAGACAGGCTATAAGGAGGCAGATAACCGCTGGACCCCGAAGCAGGATAAGAAGTCACAGAATCCGGATGTTATATACGGCTATGACTTCAGCGGCGAGCCGTTAAGCATAGCCTCCCTGCAGGACGGCATGGGTGCTGTTATAGTTAACGGCAGCATATTCGGAACAGAGCTGGTTACAACCAGAAACGGAAAATTCATTTTCAAATTCAATATAACGGACAGAACAGATTCCATTTCCTGCAGACTTTTCTGTGATGAAAATGCGAAAAATGAGCTTGAGGGCAAGCTGAAGGACGGCGTATATGTGTCAGTTTCAGGTACGGTAGAATCGCCTAATCAGTATAACCCTGAGCTGTCCATAGGCCGGATACGCAGCATTAAGAAGACAGCTGATCCTAAGGCAGGCCGCATGGATAAGCATGAAGGCACAAAGAGAGTTGAGCTTGACCTTCATACCAAGATGAGCGACATGGACGGCATCGGAGATGTTGCCGAGTACATTAAGCTTGCAGATAAATGGGGCTGGAAGGCACTATGCATCACGGATAATAATTCTGTTCAGGTATTTCCGACTGCAGCACATTCTCTGCCTAAGGGCTCAAAGCTTAAGCTGATGTACGGACTCACCGGCAATCTTGTCAATGATGATAAAAATGCAGTCAGAAATCCGCGCGGACAGAGTCTTGACGGAGAATTTGTTGTATTCGACCTTGAGACCACAGGATTTTCAATGAAACGGAACCGAATCATTGAGATCGGTGCGGTCAAGGTCAGAAACGGCAGTATAGTGGAGCGCTTCTCGGAGTTTGTAGATCCTGAGTGTCCGATACCGCCGAGGATAACAGAGCTTACCACCATTACGGATGCGCAGGTAAAGGGCGCAGGCAATTATCAGCACTGGATACCTGAATTTATTAAATTCATCGGAGAAGGCGATGTGCCTGTGGTAGGACATAATGCCATGTTCGATGTGGGCTTCGTAAAGCATTATGCAGGACTGCTTGGCATAGAGTTTAATCCGACTGTTGTGGATACAGTAGGACTTTCGCATATGCTTCTGAAAAAGCTCTTCCGCAATAAGCTGGATAATGTTGCAAAGGAGCTTGGAGTAAGCCTGCTGAATCACCACAGGGCAGTAGATGATGCCGAGGCAACCGCAGGAATATTCCTGGCCTTTGTAAAAAGGCTTAAGGAGCGTGGAATCAATAATCTTGATGAGCTCTGGGAGCAGGATGAGATGGATGCGGATACAATCAAAAAGCTGCATCCGAATGCATTTACCCTGATAGCCCGCAACGACCTCGGAAGAACAAATATGTACAGGCTGGTTTCTGCCGCACATATAGATTATCTGCATGGAAATGAGCCGCGGATGCCAAAGTCCCTGGTTAATTCGGTCAGGGACGGCCTGCTTATAGGAAGCGGAACCGAGGACGGCGAGATATATGACGAGGTATTCAGAGATGTAGGAGATGATGAGCTCCTTAAGGATGCGGCCTTCTATGACTATTTTGAGGTCGTGCCTCCGTCTAATCTGGAATATTTGATATATGATGACAAGACTCCGGTTGACAGCATGGAGGACATCCGCAATGTCACGAGGAGGATTATAGAGATAGCTGACAGGCTCGGGAAGCCTGTAGTTGCTGCGGGAAATGTGCATTTTGCTGAAAAGGGAGACTCAATATACAGAAAGATAATCAAGTATTTTGAAGCTGCCTCCAAGGGAAGACGCTTTAACGAGGGTAAATTCGGCAGCGAGGTCTATCTTAAGACTACTGATGAGATGCTCGAGGATTTCGCATTTCTGGGAGAGGAGCTTGCACAGCGGATAGTCATAGACAACACCAATATGATAGCCGATATGTGCGAACGTATAGACCCGGTAAGGCCGGACAAGTGTCCGCCGGTCATTGAGAACTCTGATAAGGAGCTTGAGGACGCCTGCTATGCCACAGCCAGGAGCATGTACGGAGATGAGCTTCCCGAGATAGTTAAGAGCAGGCTTGATAAGGAGCTTAATTCCATCATATCAAACGGATATTCAGTCATGTATATCATAGCCAAGCGTCTGGTGCAGGACAGCATGGATCATGGCTATCTTGTAGGCTCACGAGGCTCTGTCGGATCGTCGCTTGCAGCTACCTTCGGAGGAATATCGGAGGTTAATCCTCTGCCTCCGCATTACCGCTGCGGAAAATGCCATTATTCCGATTTTGAGTCAGAGACTGTGCAGGAATACAGGACGCGTGCCGGCTACGATATGCCGGATAAGAATTGTCCGGTATGCGGGGAGCCGCTTAT
>CAVALT010000038.1:0-10261 GCA_963589455.1 Clostridiales bacterium | reverse complement strand
ACTATATCCATATACATATCCATTCCGTTTCTCAGGTATATGTTCAATGCCATGTCATACCGTATGCTGACCATGCTTGTCGGTATAGCATTTATCTGCTATGCGCTGCGTATTTACCTTGGCTTCACACCTGATATACTTCCGTTTTTTTCGAGCTGGATAGGCGTATCGATAATAGGTCTGTGGATGACGCGTCAGGAAACAAGAAGATATGACAGATTCATACTGGCTGCTGCAGCATTGGCACTCGTAAAGACTGTACTGGCAGTTAATCCCTATGACTACTGGCAGAATTACGTTAATTATTATGTGCACTTTGCACCGATATCACTGTTTATGGCATGCGGAGTCTTTTCACTGGCTCTGCACCAAAGAGCTTCCGCGGGACACAGCCGCTTTCGTTCTCTGATAATTATGCTGAGCCGAAACAGCTATACCATCCTGCTGCTTCACTGGTGGGCACTCTATCATATTCTGATCAGGTCCTGGAATTACAGTCTAAGCTGGGACAGACCATTATACTTTGCTGCATCAGTACTGCTCATAATACTAATATCTCTGGGCGCCGGCATCCTGATAGATCAAACTGTCGTTTATGCTGTACGAACTGTCTTTGAATATGCCGCGGATCTGTTCAGGAAAATGCTTCAGCACAATTCTTCTTCAAAATAGTAAGTTTTCTGTTATGGTAACTATTTAGCTCTCATCTACATAATATTTATAAAATAAGGAGCTGAGTACATCCCAGCTCCTTAATATCATCTTATTTAGCAAAAAGCTTCTTAAATCTCTCCATTGCCTCTACTGTGCTCTCATAGCTTCCGAAGGATGTGAGTCTGAAGTAGTTTCTTCCGTTCTCACCAAAGCCTGCACCCGGTGTGCCTACAACCTGAATATTGTTAAGCATATAGTCAAAGCACTCCCATGACTCCATGCCATTCGGGCATTCAAACCAGATATATGGTGAGTTGATGCCGCCAGTGAATGGAATGTTAAGCTCCTTCATGGTATCGGCGATTACTCTTGCATTTCTCTTGTAATAGTCAAGATTCTCATTGCAGGACTTTAAGCCCTCCTCTGAAAATACTGCCTCAGCACCTCTCTGAACTATATATGAGGTTCCATTAAACTTGGTGCTCTGACGTCTTACCCACATCTGATTAAGGGACATCTCTGTACCGTCAGAGGCCTTGAACTTAAGCTCTGTCGGAACTACAGTATATCCGCATCTTGTACCTGTGAAGCCGGCTGTCTTGGACAGTGAGCAGAACTCTACTGCACATTTTCTTGCACCCTCTACAGCATAGATGCTGCGCGGAAGCTCCGGATCTGTTACAAATGCCTCATAAGCTGAGTCAAACAGTATTACAGCGTCATTAGCCAGTGCATAGTCAACCCACTCCTTAAGCTGCTCCTTATTGTAGCAGGCACCTGTCGGGTTATTAGGTGAGCAAAGATATATTACATCAGCGTGCACATTTTTATCAGGCATCGGAAGGAAGCCGTTATCAGCATTTCCAGCCATATAGACAACATCTCTGCCGCACATGGTATTTGTGTCAACATATACAGGATATACAGGATCCGGGCAAAGGATCACATTGCCGTCACCGAACATATCAGTGAAATTGCCGGTATCGCTCTTGGCTCCGTCTGAAATAAATACGGCCTCAAAATCTACATCAATGCCGTTTCTCTTATAATAATCAACTACGGCTCTTCTTGTCTCATCATAGCCCTGCTCAGGACCATAGCCCTTAAAGGTCTCGGCTGTTGACATTGCATCAACACCCTCGTGAAGTCCCTTCAGAATAGGCTCTCCCAAAGGGAGCGTAACATCGCCTATGCCAAGACGTATAAGCTTCTTTCCAAGCTCAGGATTTTTCTCACAATATGCATCAATCCTGTGACGGATATCTGCAAATAAATAATTCTGCTTTAACTTTAAATAATTCTCATTAAGCTTTGGCATTGGTAATCTGTTCCTTCCTTTAATTTCTGTTGTTTTCTCTGCGGAAACCGAGCACTGTTTATATCAGGATCTCAGCTCAATATTAAGTGAAGCAAGGCCGTTCAGTATCTTGTTCATAGCTGAAGTGATCTCTTCATCAGTAAGCGTATGCTCCTTTGATCTGAAGCTTAAGGAATAAGCCATTGACTTATAGCCCGGCTTAACCTGAAGTCCCTCATAGATATCGAACAGCTTAATAGACTCAAGCAGCTTTCCGCCACGCTGAATAAGCATATCCTCTATGTCTCCGGCGCAGACATTCTTCGGTACAAGCATTGACAGATCTCTTGCAACCGCAGGATATTTTGCTATACCCTCGTGCTTTCTATTGTCAAAATCTGCAAAACGTTCTATGAGAGGCATATCCAGCACAGCAGTATATACTCTTACGCCGTCCTTGAAGCCGTAATTTCTGCTGACAGCAGGATGAAGCTCGCCGATATATCCAACGGTCTTTCCGTCATAAATGATATCAGCCCTGCGTCCAGGATGCAAATAAGGTCTGTCACAGTCCGCATTAAGCTTATATCTCTTATTCATTCCGAGTCTCTCGAATATTACCTCGACAACACCCTTAAGCGAATAGAAATCTATCTCATCACCGTAGCCTGCAAGTGTAAGCTGTTCTCTCTCATCAGGAAGCTCTGTAAGAGGCAGAGCCTTCGGAACATAGATGTTGGCAAGATCATACAGCCATACATTATCATTTTTATGATTATAGTTAAAGCCAAGCGCTGTAAGCATGGCATTAAGCGGCTGCGTACGCATTACCGAGAAATCCTCTCCGAGAGGATTATTAATGACTATGCACTGTCTCAGACTGCTGTCTGCAGGAATATTCAGCATATCAAAGGCCTTTGGGCTCTCGAAGGCATAGGTCATTATATGATCAAAGCCCATGAGCTCGGCTATATTTCTGACCTTCTCATCTATTCTGAGCTTGTAGGTAAGCTTGCCTGCTGTTGACTCCCCTACTGGCAGCGTATCCTCAATCTTATCATAGCCGTAGAAGCGAAGCACCTCCTCAGCAAGATCACAGGTAGCATAGAGATCACGTCTGAAGCTTGGCACAATTATCCTGTTTGAAGCCTTGTCATATGCTAATTCAATCTTAGCAAAGATCTTCAGCATCTCCTCAGGGCTTATATGAGTACCAAGCAGATCATTTATCCTGTCAGGTTCAAAATCAATTGTTACGCCTGTCTCAGGATGCGGATAGATATCTATCACGCCGCCTACAACCTCGCCGCAGCCAAGCTGCTCAACAAGCTCGCATGCACGGTCAACAGCTGCTCTTGCGCTTGCCGGATCAAGTCCCTTCTCGAATATCGAGGAGGCATCAGTGCGAAGACCAGCCTTTTTAGCTGAAAGACGGACATTTACACCGTCAAAGTTGGCTCCCTCAAAAACTACAGTATGCACATTCTCTGTAATCTTGGAATTTTCTCCGCCCATGACGCCGGCTATACCGACTGCCTTGACCGCATCATTAATCATGAGTACTGTGTGATCAAGCTCTCTGTCCTGTCCGTCAAGTGTTTTGAAGATATCTCCGTCCTCAGCGCATTTAACAACTATCTCATGACCCTCCAGAGTGTCATAATCGAAGGCATGCATAGGCTGACCATACTCAAGCATGACAAAGTTTGTGATATCTACCAGATTGTTGATTGGTCTTATACCGCTGTTGCGGAGTCTCTTCTGCATCCACTCGGGTGATGGAGCAAAACGGATATTCTTAACCATTCGTGCGCAATAACGCGGGCAGAGCCTCTCATCCTCAACTCTGACCTTAAGGTAATCATTAATATCCTCACTGTTGCCAGTCTCAGCCGGCTTTTTAACGGTAAAGCTCTTATCAAAAACTGCTGCAGCCTCTCTTGCTATGCCTATAATGCTGTAGCAGTCTACACGGTTGGAGGTGATCTCGTAATCTATAACAACATCATCCATGCCGAGAGCACTTACCGCACTGTCACCCGGCTTGAGTGAGAGCTCGTTGATCACAGCATCATCAAAGATGTAAATGCCGCTCTCCGGAGCAAGCGGATAAGCATTTCTGTCTGAACCAAGCTCCTCAATAGAGCACATCATTCCATAGGATGTAACTCCTCTTAACGCTCCCGTTCTTATTACTATTCCATCCTCAGGCTTAGCTCCGCCGTCATGTCCTCCGGCTACCTTTCCCCCGTCCAGAACAACCGGTACCAAAGCTCCGACTGAAGCTGCGCTTATATTCGGCGCGCCTGTAACTATTGTAACATTGCCGGATTCATCCACTCCGTCAGCTCTTGCTGCTCCGACATTTACAGTGCATACAACAAGCTTATCCGCATTCGGATGCTGCGATACGCTCTTAATTTCTCCTATTACTATCTTATCCAGATTCTTATCGAGAACATCGGCAGTCTCAACCTTGGTTCCCGATAATGTAAGTCTGTCACTGTATTCCTGAGCAGTACAGTCGAGCTCAGGAACATAATCCTTAATCCATGAAAGCGGTGTATTCATTATATGTCCTCCAAAACATCAGAACTGCTTAAGAAATCTTGCGTCATTCTCATAAAGCAGACGCATGTCGTCAATCTCATACTTAAGTATGGCTATACGCTCAAGACCGACTCCGAATGCGAAGCCTGTATATTCCTTAGGATCAATACCGCACATCTCAAGAACATGCGGATGAACCATACCGCAGCCAAGTATCTCAATCCAGCCCTCACCCTTACAGAAGCGGCAGCCCTTGCCTCCGCATTTAAAACAGCTTACATCGACCTCAGCTGAAGGCTCGGTAAACTGGAAATGATGCGGGCGGAACCTTGTTTTTGTTCCCTCACCGAACATCTGCTCAGCGAACTGTGTAAGTGTACCCTTAAGATCAGTCATGGTTATATGCTTATCTACTACAAGTCCCTCTATCTGATGGAAGGAAGGGCTGTGCGTAGCATCAATAGAGTCTGATCTGAATACTCTGCCCGGAGCAATCATACGTATAGGAAGCTTTCCCTGCTCCATAACACGCGCCTGTACCGGAGAGGTCTGACTGCGCAGAAGAATCTCATCCGTAATATAGAAGGTATCCTGCTCATCTCTTGCTGGATGTCCCTCAGGTATATTCAGCTTTGTAAAGTTATACTCCTGATACTCGACCTCAGGTCCCTCTACAACATCATAGCCCATGCCGACAAATATACGTTCAACCTCATCAAGTGCAATCTGGTTCGGATGGCCGTGACCGATCTTCTTCTTTTTTGAGGGTAAAGTTACATCTATCTTCTCTGATGCAAGCTTTGCCTCAAGAGCAGCAGCCTGAAGTCTGTTCTTTGACTCCTCGATAGCTGACTCCGCTCTCTGCTTTGCCTCATTAACAAGCTGACCGAAGGCCGGCCTGTCAGCCGGATCGATATCCTTAAGCTCCTTCATAACAGAAGTTATGCGGCCCTTCTTGCCCAAAAATTCAACTCTGATGTTATTGATATCATCAAGTGAACTGCAATCCTTAATTCTGGCTAATGCCTCTTCTGTTATCTGCTTTAATTTGTCCTTCATATCTATGATGTCCTTACGATTAAAATGATACCAGGATCAAAAGCTTCAAAATCCTATGCTTTCCTGCATGCATGAGGAATTTTGAGCTTGTGACCCTCAAAAACATGAATGCTGATTAAATCAGCATTTCCTCATTTTACGCACCAGGTCCGTTCGAGCTGTTATGCTCGGTCGAAATACTTCCCGGGCCATCCGATGAGATTATCGGTCCTGAAGACTGATCTGTGCTGCTTCCGCCTCCCGGAGCCTGACCTGAGGCTGATGTCTCTGGCGCAGGTGCCTGCGAAGCAGCCGATGAAGTCTCTGACACAGGACCGGTTCCCGATGCTGAGCCTGATCCGGACGATGAGCCTGTGCCTGCTGTGCTTTCTGAAGCTGACGGACTTACAGGTCCGCCAGGGCCTGATGACGAGGTCTCTCCCTCTGCAGCTGAGCTGGACTCAGCCGCACTCTCAGATGAAGACTCTGACTGTGATTCAGATGCTGATTCTGACGGATCATTTTCATAGTAATACTCGATATGTCCGGAGTACAGCGAGTTATGGTCAACATTATTGCTGACAACCTCTCCGTCCTTCTTGATAATGAGTCTTACCTCCCATACAGAGCCTTCGCTTCCCTTGGTCGGAGTTTTGTCGCTTCCCTCCTCAATCGCCTTGCGAACCATATCTATGGTCTTAGTCTGAGTAGATTCAAGCGAATAGCTGTATCCACTCTTAAGCACCGGTCTTCCGTAGATGGATACTGTTACAGTCTGATTGCTGTAGCTTGCTCTTATGCCTATGGCATAGCTTGACTTATACGAATACTCTGACTTGCTCGGAAGGTTGGCAAATTTAAAGTCAGGACCTCCCCAGCTGACAGTTGCATCCATTCCCGGTGTAACATAGGTCGGCTTAAAGGTATGCGACTGACGTGCGGTTATCTTGAGTCCGGCCTTAAGTACAGCGTTATAAAGTGTTGTAGATGCCTGGCAGACTCCGCCTCCGACCTCCTGTACAACCTCGCCGTTATTATAGGCAGCGGCCTCGCCGAAGCCGGCCTCCTTAGTACGCTGTCCTACTGTCTGATTAAAGGAGAATTCCTCACCCGGCCTTACGATAGTACCGTTAAGCTTTTTGCATGCAAGCTCAATATTTTTGTTTCTGACTGCATTGGATGTTGTCTTGGTTGTAAATGTTGCGAGCGTCTGATACGGCCCTGAAACATTATCCGAGCTCTCAGCTGAGATGCTTGAACCGCTGACCGCTATGCTTCCGGAATAATCCTTAGAGCTTATCGCAGACTTTATGTCACTTGCCAGCTTATCCTTATCTGGCTTAAAGCCGTCACGCGAATTTTCCATAACAAAGGTATCGCTTGAGCTGTCATAGGAGCCAATGCTTCCGCCTAACGGCTCTACATACCACATGTCCGAAGCATACTTTGCTATGGATTTTACAGCATCATCAATATTGTCAAGCCTTAAGGCATATACTTTTGCATTAACAGATGATGACTCTGCGTCAGCCACAGAGCTGCTTTCTTCTTCTGAAGCACTATCTGATGCGGCTGTACTGCTCTCTGCTGTATCTGAAGCAATTTCCGTTTCCGCAGCAGCATCTGCTTCAAATATCTCCTCTATAAGTGCATCAAGGCTGTCTGCAATAAGATCCGGAACCTCTATCCTGTCGCTTACGGTAATGTCTGATGCAGTTGTTTCCTCTGATGACACTGCCGCCGAGTCAGGATTTTCAGGATCGCCCATAGTTGCTGCCTCTGTTGTCTCATCTATATCAACCTTAGGCTTAACAACATCTCCCACTCTGGCCTTTTCATTTGTAAGCGTCAGCTTCCAGCTGTATTTGTCAGAGACTGCCTTCCTAATCTCATCAGCATTCATGCCTTTGATATTAATACGGTTGTCATCCTCAATGCCGGATGTATTATTAATAACCGCATTAAGGTCAATCACGGCCTCATGATGGATAAAGCTGTGATCAAATGCTTCAGTTGTACTTTCCTCCGCAGCAGAGCTCTCGCTGTTGTTTTTGTTGCTGCTGCAGCCTTTAAATATAAAAATAATACCTATAATCAGCACTAATACAGCAACAGCACCGATTCCAATAAGAACCGGTGTGTTATTTCTCCTCCTGCGCCTTCTTGAATGACTGCGGGAGGAGCTGTGATTATATCTATTGTTATAGCCATTGGCCATTTATAATCTCCCCTTGGAAACTTATCATCATGTGCTGCAGTGATTATTGCTTTACAACAAGGTTGAAGATCTTGCCCGGAACATATATCTCCTTGACAATATTGCCGGAGATCTTGTCCTTTACAAGCTCCCTGGCAGCTGCAATAACAGTCTCTCTGTCTGCTGCTGCATCAATCTCAAGCACAGCCTTAACCTTGCCGTTAACCTGAACCGGAACCTGTATGGTATCCTCCCTGGTCATCTCCTCATCATACTCAGGCCACTTTGCATGGAATACTGAGCCATCTCCTCTCATATCATGCCATGCTTCCTCAGCAATATGAGGGGCAAACGGAGCTAAAAGCACTGCAAAGGTCTTAAGTGTTTCTCTGTCAACTCCGCCCTCACGCTTTGCTATGTCTATAAGGGCATTGTTATACTCCATGAATCCTGATACTACAGTATTGAGGGTAAATGCCTCAAGTCTGGAAGAAATATCACGTATCAGCTTATGTCTGATATTAAGCATCTCCTTAGAAGGCGCAATATCCTTATCCTTTGAGTCTGTTATAAGCTTATAGAACTTTGTAAGGAATCTGTATACTCCGTCAATTCCTCTGTCATCCCACTCAGCATCCATCTCCGGCGGTCCCATAAAGAGCTCATAGAGACGAAGTGCATCACAGCCGTAGGAATTAACCATATCATCAGGTGATACGACATTTCCCTTAGACTTGGACATCTTGATGCCGTTCTTTCCGGTAATCATGCCCTGATTGAAGAGCTTGGTAAATGGCTCATCAAAGTCAATTACACCAATGTCATAAAGGAATTTGGTCCAGAACCTTGAATACAGAAGATGAAGCACAGCGTGCTCAACGCCTCCTATATACATATCAACAGGGAGATATTTATCTGCCTTCTCCTTGCTTACAAGCTCCTTGTCATTATGTGCATCAACATATCTTAAGAAATACCAGGAAGATCCGGCCCACTGAGGCATGGTATTGGTCTCTCTCTTTGCATCAGCTCCGCACTTAGGACACTTACAGTTAACCCACTCATCCATGGCTGCCAGAGGTGACTCTCCTGTGCCGGTCGGCTCATAGTTTTCAACCTCAGGAAGCTTAAGCGGAAGCTCCTCAACAGGAACTGCCACGTTGCCGCAGTGAGGGCAGTGTACTATCGGAATAGGCTCTCCCCAGTATCTCTGTCTTGAAAATACCCAGTCACGAAGCTTGTAGTTGACTGTCTTTTTGCCGAGACCCATCTCCTCGATTATAGCAGGTGCATCCTTCTTCATCTCCTCTGAGCGTCTGCCTGTCCACTCACCCGAATTAATAAGTATGCCCTGTGCCGCTGTATAAGCATGCTCCGACACGTCTACAGCCTCACCGTCCGGTGAGATAACAGGAATGATCGGAAGTCCGAACTTCTTTGCAAAATCATAGTCTCTGTCATCATGTGCAGGTACGCACATAATTGCTCCTGTACCGTAATCGGCAAGAACATAATCTGAGAGCCAGATAGGAATCTCCTTGCCTGTAAGCGGATTAACTGCATAAGAGCCTGTAAATACGCCTGTCTTATCCTTGTCCTGCATACGGTCTACATTTGAACGCATGGAGGAATCATAGATGTATTTCTCTACAGCGTCCTTTGTCTCTGCTGTAGCAAGCTTTGCTGCAAGAGCATGCTCAGGTGCAAGCACCATAAAGGTTGCTCCGTAAAGCGTATCCGGTCTGGTTGTATATACAGTAAGCTTTGTTCCGTCAGTACCCTCCGGGGCATCCTCAACAGGCTTCGCAAGCTTAAAATAAACCTCAGCACCATAGGACTTGCCTATCCACTCAGTCTGCATCTTCTTAACCTTCTCAGGCCAGTCAAGCTTATCAAGGTCATTCAGCAGTCTGTCGGCATATTTTGTAATCTTAAGCATCCACTGTCTAAGATTCTTTTTTGTTACGGTCGATCCGCAGCGCTCGCAGCAGCCGTTCACAACCTCCTCATTTGCAAGACCGGTCTTGCAGGACGGGCACCAGTTGATCGGGAATTCCTTCTCATAGGCCAGTCCGTTCTCGAACATCTTGACAAATATCCACTGAGTCCACTTATAGAAATCAGGATCTGTGGTATTAACCTCCATATCCCAGTCATAAAGTGCATTGATCTGGTTGATCTGTCTCTTGATATTAGCAATATTGGAGGCAGTTGAAACTGCAGGGTGTACATGGTTCTTGATGGCATAATTCTCTGCAGGCAGACCGAATGCATCCCATCCCATCGGGTGGATTACATATTTGCCCTTTATAAGCTGATATCTTGACCATGCATCAGATATTACATAGCCTCTCCAGTGTCCTACATGCAGACCGTTGCCCGACGGATACGGAAACATATCAAGGCAGTAATACTTCTCCTTTTTACCGTCATTAACATTAACAGGATTCTCTTTCCAGTACTCCTGCCACTTTTTTTCAATCGCCAAATGATTGTACTGTGCCATTTACACCACACCTCTATTA
>CAVALT010000037.1:0-10426 GCA_963589455.1 Clostridiales bacterium | reverse complement strand
GAACTAAGCTGTACTCTGCTTCCATCCTTATAATCCTCTATCTCTATAGAATATCCCATGCCTGATAAAACAGCCTGCAGTCTTGCATCCCCGTAGCGTTCTATATCTGCAGCCTCCTTTTTATCCTCCGGCAGATGATTGTACAGCTCTGCTGCCTCATTGGCTGTCATATTGCCTATCACATAATCATGCAGCCTGAAGCCGAAGCTGATCATGCCGGCTATTGCTATAAGTGAGATCGGAACCACAATTGATGCCTCAACTGTCATGCTTGCAGTTAATCTGAGAGTCCGCAGTCTGAGGATCAGGCGCGGACTGGCTATATTATCAACTTTAGCTGTATTATTATTTGATGATACCAGGGGCAAAAGCTTCAAAATCCGATGCAAGCCTGCCTTCAAGGCAGCATTTAATTTATTCACATTCATATCAGTCTTTGCACTGCTGCCAGAAGTACAGGCAGAAACATATATGCGGCAAATGGCATTCCCCTCCTGTGCCGCTTTGCGCTGCCTGCCGTAATTGCGTCCAGTGAGATCATTATCAATGCAGCAAGTGCGCATAATCCCCAGGCTGCAGCCACACATAAGCCTATTTCCCTTACATTCATATAAAAGGCACAGGTTCCGACAAATACCGCATCGCCCATACCTATCGCTCCATTTGTAAAAAATGCCGTGATGAGTATCACAGCTCCCGGCAGCAGTGCTTTGATAAGCGATTCCGGTTCGCGCCCGGATGCTGCTCCGGTCACGGCACCTATGAGTATGAAAATGATACTCACCGCCAGACTTATCTCTCTGTTTTTTATATCCTCGGCCGCTGAGATTGCTGCATAAATAATCAGACCCAGGCATGTAATTGTATTTATCATTGTATTCTTATATGCTCCCCTGATATGATATCAGGCTCAAAAATCTCCTTAATGTGACCTTCCGCAATATGAACAGGCACGCATGCCGCCTACCTCACTCAGATGCGCAGTACGCGAATATGCCGTTATTGCCTTGCAGTGCTCTGACGAATGATATGCCGTTCCACTCGCAAAATAATAGACTGTACCGCTGCTTCCCGGTCTGCAGCTTGGACAGGCATGATACTTTCCTCCGCTCTCATTTCTTAATGCTTCCATATCCGAGGCATTTCCGGTCTGCATAACATTGCTCAGATAATGACAGTTGGGGTCATCATGGTATACTGTAGACGTCTTTCCCAGATATACTATACGATCCTCATCCGCTTCATCTGTACTGTCATCTCCACCGTATTTACTGCGTCCGCGTCCGCCGTCTGCTCCGGTCCAGGCCCTTCTGTTAACTACTGTTGAGCGCCTTATTCCGGACAGCGAGTAAGCCGATATCGGAAGCCTTATATCATATATAAGTTCGGCCCTGAACATATCCTGACTTTCACCTGAAAACACAACTGTATCATCACTGAAATACGGCATAACTATATTCTTATTTTCAGCAGCCTTAGCCAGAATAATTCCAAGAGCTGCGCCCTCTTCGATACCGTTCAGCGCGGTTTCAAGATAGCTCTCGGCCTCGCTGTCCTTCTTCAGAAGCTTTGTTCCTGCTGCCTTAATATATTCTGCGGATGCAAGCTGTTTTCCCACATATTCTGCCGTATTCTGAAGACGCCTCTCCTGCTCCATAATCTTCAGTGGAAATATGAGTATGAACATCATGAAAATGAACAGCGGCAGAGCTATTGCCGCCTCTATGGTAAGGCTGGCTCTTTTTATAAACGGAAAGGAGGAAATGCATGCCGTCTGAATTGCTTCAGGATACGTATTTTTAAGGCTGCTGATTACTAATGATAAAGGTTGTAAATGAGTATGATATGATTTTGTCCTGCTTGTTTGCTGCTGTTCTGTCCGGTCGCATTCCTTTCTCTGAATGCCAATATGCTGATTGTCATCACATGGCAGGTCATATGATGCAATTGTGGGATAGCCGCCAGATATGCCGTATTTCCTGTAATTTTCAGCTGACATGCATTTCCTCCTTTCCGTTTCTGATTCTTAACGCTGCAGGCTTTAAGGAGCTGCTCATTTAATCATCATTTTATTAAAGGGTCTAAAAGCTATGCAGGATCGCACAGATTTGCAGTTGAAACTGCCGCTTTTTAGCGCAAATCCTGCGCAGAAAACGCATTAATCCGCGTTTCCTTAATAGCTGTAAGCAGTCGACACCTTCATCGTATAGCTGCTTCCTGTATCGATGCCGTGTGCCTTCACAAGCCCGAGCATTGAAAATACATGTCCGGCCTTTGTACTGACGCTTGCTTCAAGAGAATATGCAAGTCTGCTCATAAGGAAATCACTCTGCAGCCTTCTTATGTTCATCTGCATAATATCCATACATCTGTAATCCTGTTCTGTATTCTGCGTGAAGAACAGCAGCATTCGGAGATAGTCTTTATATTTAAGTCCCTTTCCTGATCCGCTGTCCGCCGTGCTGCTCATGCTTCCTCCTGCAAGCTCCAGGAGTCCGCTGAGGCTTAGATTAAAGGTTTCGGAATCATGCATCAGCGGAACTCTTCCGCCTCCAAGCAGTGTCCTTACGTCACATACAGCCTGTCCGAGCGACCATATACTCATGATCATAAAGCAGGCGACCGTCACAAGCGGTGTCAGTCCGAATGCGCCTGTGATACTTAAGGCCAGTGTTCTGGCTTCATTTCTCCTGGCTGCATCCGAATAAAGATATACAAGATTAAGTCCTGTGCGTATCTCAACAAGACGCCTGACTGCGGCTTCAAGATTCTCAGTATCATTTTCCTTCCCGAACAGAATATACTCTATCTCCTCGTGCCCGCTTCCGGTTATGGTGCTTCCTGCATCAAAGCTGCCTCGTCCAAAATAGTCCATGAGCTGTATGGCATACTCGGCAAGATACAGTCTGTCAGTAATTGATGCTGAGACGACACTCTCCCTGTTCATGCAGGTTTCCGATGGCTTCTCTCCGAGCTCGTAGCTCTCGTTTCCTATAACTGCACCCTGCGGCAGCACAAGCTTCAGCAGCTCTCCGGAAAGCAGCGTTTTAACACTTTCAAGCTGCTGTTCCTTCTCCTTATCCTGTATGCCGTACCTGGACTCAAGGCTTATAAGATCAAAGGATGCAAAATGCGATATTACAGGAGCCCACAGGCTTTCCTCATCCAGCTCATCATCCTCATCCTCCGGCTCCCAGTCGCTTATGTATTCCATAACCTCTTCTGCCTCGGATATTACACCGTCCAGAAAATCTATCCCTCTTTCAGCCCTATCTGCAAAGCCTGTAATTTCCTTCCTTCGCTCTCCGTCCTCCGATACATAGCTCTCATATTCAGCCGCATCGCTGTTAAGCGCCTCCCAGGAGCTGTCGCTTAAACCTCCGGATTCACGCTCTGAATCAAGCCTTCGTCTCGATTCTGCAAGCCCCTCTGCCATGCGGTCTGCTCTTCTCTCATATACCTCAATCAGACCTGGAAGCCTTTTAAGATTCTTCTGCATCTGCCTTGCTTCACTTATAAAGGCTCTTCCGCTGTATGCCCTAAGACAGGCTTCTGCTCTCTGCCTGTGTTCACCAAGCTCCTTCAGATTATCTCCTATATCCTCTATGGCTGCTTCAAGCCGCATTGCCTCTCTGGCATGCCCCTCATAAATATCTGACATTCCGTTTACAACTGTTCCGTCCCTTATGCTTCCTGAAAACAGATCCGCCTCGGCAAGGCTTATTACGCTTGCAGCTATGCCATACCGCATATAGTCCAGTACCTCAGCTTCGTAATATTCCGCATTATCATCAGTTATAAGCCGCAGATCCTCAATCGATATCTCCTCTGTCTCTATTGGATACCAGTTGTCAGCTCTGAAATATGGATTAATGAAGTCCGTCATTTCATCTGTGAGCTGGTCATAGGCATAGTGCTCAAGTCCAAGCAGCCTGTATTCCTCCCAAAGCTTTCTGTGATATTGAGAAAACAGCGAATCAATCGATGAGTTAGCTGCCACCGTCATATACAGGCGGCTTCCCTGAGTTCTCGCAGATTCCAGTATCAATAGCAGCATGGCTGCTGTAATTGCAGATATAAGTGCGAAAAATACCGTAATCTCAGCCCTTAGATTGCCTGAGCGTTTTCTCCTTCTGCGGCTCCTGATAATATACCTGCTGAAGCTAATGCGTCCATATGATAATCCTTTTCTCAGCCTTTTCTCCGTCCCTGCGACACGGAAGAACCAGCTCTGCGGCTTCAGTCCTGGCTGATTACCGCAGCTTTTCGTATATGCTTTCATACCTCATCAAAGGATGTCATCGGACATAGAACTGATGCTTCCGAATATCTTTGTAAGCAGGTCATTAATCTGCGTCTTAAATACTGCGACCAGTCCTATCAGAACCACCAGGATAAGCACTACCTCTATTACTCCCACTGCGCTTTCATCCTCTATGAGCCTCTTAAGCTCCCCTGTAAATGACAGTTTTCTGCTGACAGTTGTATTCATTATTTTCTCCCTTCTTAATTTACTTGATGCCTGGATTGCTACAGCAGAGTCATCATTGCCGGCACTGCTACTGTTATCATGACCGTTACCAATGAAATGATCAGTGGCAGCATAAGCTTTGTTCCTGCTTCTTCTCCCAGCTGTCTGGCCGTATTTTTTCTTTGCTCAAAGGCTCCTTCAGCCTCCTCCAGAAGTGCAGTACGAAGACGTGAATCACCGGTTCTACGGTTTTGCTCCAGCAGAGAGGCAAGCTTCAGATAACAGCTTAAGGAGCATCTCCCGGCAAAATCCGCATAGGCCCTTGATTCAGATACTCCCTGCTTAAGCTCGGATGCTGTCTGGAGCATTTCCTCATACGCTGCACGCTTTATGCCTGTTCCCGAATTTAATGCCTTTCGGTAATTGTCACAAATCCTGGTCCAGGCATTAGCCGCAGTCATGCCCGCTCCTATATATATGGCAAGCTTTGATACTATATCCGAGTAATCAAGCATAAGCTCCCGTTCTCTCTCCTTCTGCCTTCTGCGTTTCTCCTGCTCAGGTCTGAGCCCGATGAGTGCTGCTGCAAATATTCCAAGAAACGGGATCCTGAGCCATCCGTTATCTGCAGGCTCTGAGTACTCTATCCCGGCTCCTGCAATATTATCCGGAAGCTTGAGACTCTCGCTTTCGGCCTGCTCAGTATCTGCCGCAGATATCGCCTTCTCCAGCATATCCTTAAGCTCTGCTTTATCTGTAAGTGCGGCCTCTGCAGGATATACGGTTACCGGAACAGCATATTCCTGCCTGTAATCTCCTGCCTTAAGAACTACATTGAGCACGGTTTCAAGCGGTTCCTTCAGATCATAGTTGCTGAGCCTGCCGGTATCTGATATAAGCGACCGGTCCTCCGGATACCAGCTTAGTCTTATTCCGTCATAGCCCGGAATCTGACGCTTAAGCTTAAGATCCGTCCTAACCATCTCAAGACTCTCATTATCCCCGCAGATATAAGCCGACATCTCCTCCATAATCTTCTCAAAGCATTCCTCAGCCTCTGCCTCAGTATACTGTCTTGCTGATACAGAAACCTGCAGCCTGCTGCTTCCCGTACCGATTCCGTGTACATCTACCTCATATACCGCATCACTGCTTCCCGGATTGCCCCTTGCAATGCTTCCGTCTGCATTGAGAAAGCTGCTGCCTCCTGAGGTCAGATACGCTGCAGCTGTCAGTACCGCAGCAGCGGCAAGACACAGATACTGTTCACGGCTAAGCTTATTAAGCTGCTTTTTTAGCTTTTCAGATCTCATGGCTGCTACAGTCTGATATCCAGTATCCTCTGCGACAGATACCATGAAAGACCTATCAGACAGAGACAGCCTGTCATTACAATCCGTCCTCTTATTGATTCGTACATAATGTCCATAAATCCTCCTGAAGTCATATTTATATAAATGATTATTCCGAAAGGCAGTATATTCATAATGCTCTGCTCATAACGCTTTGATGCGGTCAGATTCCGGATCTCCTCACTTACCTCTGTTTCATCCTTTATAATGCGTCCTGTTCTCTCAATGATCTCACGCAGGCTTCCCCCGCTTCTCCTTGCAATCACAAAGATCTCGGAAAAGCTTCTTATCTCCTCAAGTCCGCTGCGGACCGCAAAATCATTAAGCAGCGGTTCTATAGGCTTATTCAGTCTGATTCCACGAACTATCAGGCTGAATTCCTTCACTATCATTGAGTCTTCACCATAAAGCTTCCTAAGCTCCGGCAGGGCCTGCTCAAAGGCATTTTCTACAGAAATGCCTGCACTTAAGAGGCCGCTCAGGATCCATATTGCTTCCTTAAATTCAAGCTTAAGCTCCCACAGCCGCCGCTCCTTAAGCTTCTTTCTCATTGCTATCGGGAATATTACCCCGGCGGCCGGACCAAGTATCAGAAAAAACAGCACACTTTTATAAAAGGTATATGTCACTGCTGCTGAAAGGATAACTCCCTTGCAGCCTTCTCTGAGTCTGTCTGCGGCAGTCAGCTCATAATGGCTGTAGTCATCTGCTGTTAAGCTCAAGCTTTTCCTTGTGGATAAGTGTTCCGCAGCGCGTAAGCCTGCCGCCTTCATGCGTGTATTCAAAAAGTCTGTTAAGCCTGATTTCTCCGTCCTCATAACCCTTAATCTCCGATATTTCCGTTACGCGCCTGCTGTGATCTCTTAATCTCTGCAAATGCACCATGATATCAAGTCCGGCCGCTATCTGCTTCCTGACTGCAGGAAGCGGAAGCTCTACCGCCATCAGCATCATGGATTCAAGTCTCGTAAGCATATCTCCGGTAGAATTGGCATGCCCGGTTGACAGAGAGCCGTCATGTCCCGTGTTCATAGCACTCAGCATATCCAGAACCTCTGCGCCTCTGACCTCCCCGACTATTATTCTGTCAGGTCTCATTCGCAGAGAAGCCTTGATCAGCATGGACATATTGATTTCACCGTCACCCTCGGAATTAGCATCTCTGGTCTCAAGACTGACAAGATTTCTGACATGTCTTATCCTGAGCTCAGCTGAATCCTCTATGGTTATTACTCTTTCATCACCTGGAATATATGCCGACAGGGCATTGAGAAATGTTGATTTGCCGGAGCTTGTTCCTCCGGATATGAATATATTATAGCCTGCACGGACAAGCTCTCTAAGGAGCTCTGCCGCCTCCCGGCTTATGGTTCCCGTGCTGATCATGCGCTCCATATCTATCGGTTCAGGAAACTTACGTATGGTTACCGTCGGTCCCTTGAGAGCTACAGGCGGGAGAACAATATGGACACGCGAGCCATCCGGCAGTCTTGCATCAGCTATAGGATGCGAGGTATTAACTCTTCTGTTGATGCGGCTTACTATCTGCTGAATTATATCCTCCAGCCGCTCTGTATTCTCAAAGCTTAAATCCCATCGCCTGATGGTATTGTTCTTTTCTATAAATATCTCATCCGGACTGTTTATCATTATCTCCGTAACACTTCTGTCATCCAGGAGCTCCTGAAGAACATCCAGACGCCTGAAGCTGTTGAACAGCCTGTCCTTCAGCTCAAGCCTTTCCTTCAGATTCATGCCATAATCTGAAGCTGCCCTGCCAAGGACTCTGTCAATCGATTCCAGCAATTGTGCATCCCCAATATCCGCTTCCTGACCAAGCTCCTGCAGAATATCCTCTCTGAGTCTCTCATACAGCTCTCTGCTGCTTTGTATCTTCATATCCATACCTGTTTATCTCTGCTTAATATCTTCTAAGGAAACGCTGATTAAAGCGTTTCCCACGCCGGATTTGTGCTGCGAAGCAGCGAATTTCCTTGCAAATCCGTGCGTTCCGCCGGAGGCTGTTAGGGAAATGCTGATTTAATCAGCATTTCCCTAATATCTATGCCTCGCCCAGCTCTCTTACAAGATCCCCCATACTGCCGTACATCAGGTTGTCCAGATAGGCCATTCCCTGCTGTGCAGTATTGTCCGGAGGCGGTGTGCTGATCCTGATCAGCTTTTCTTCCGTATCAGATCTCTCCGAGGATCTGAGGTATGCGGCAAAGCTCTCAGCCTTCATCCTGTTCATTGCATCGTGCAATACCGGCATATAAACTGTATCGCATACCTCCATGATCTCCGAAGCCTCATCAGCATACCGGTCCATGTCAATGACCAGCACCTCATACAGCGAGGATCTGCGTATCTCATTGATGAGCTTTACATAATCCTCCCCGCTTACAGCATTGCTGTCCTCGGCACATCTCATCGGAGGAATATACTCAAGTCCTCCTATATTATGAATCATCGAGTATAATCTCTGTGATGTAAGCGTACCCTGCTTCATGTGATATACGGCATCTGACAGTGTTGACTCATACTTTTCCCCGCTCATCATTCCAAGACAGGAAAATTCCTCAAGGCTTATGTAGAGAGTTTTCTGCTTTCTGGCCTTAAGTCTGCCAAGTGTTATTGCAAATGAGCTCTTGCCGCAGCGGCTTACCGGACTGTACACGCCAATGACTCTGACGGGTCTTGCACTGCTCACGCTGTCATAATAAATATCCCTTCCTTCACAGCCTGACATAACTTCTCTGATCAGAGTTTCCGCCGGCTGGTACTTACTGACGCTCAGGACTGGGGCTGCTCCTGCCCCCTCTGCAAAGGCTCTCTCAAATGAAATTCCCTCATCAAGACCTATGATCCTTGCTGCCCTGATATCAGCTATGCGTATGCCTTCATTGCCTCCGCTGCCATATGTATCTGTATCCCGGTTAATAAGCCTGCTGTCCGCAAGCAGCAGCTCTATGCTGTGCTTTCTGCCAAATTCCATGCAGGCCTCCGCTGAATCAAAGGGAACCGCTGTAAGCAGCAGACTCTTTTTCCTGTTGCAGTAATCACATAATCTTTCTGCATATCTTTTCTCCTCGGTCAGCACCGCCAAAATCTTCTTCATGCTGTCTCCTCTCTGTTATATACGCGCAGTTAAGGCTCGATATACCTTCTTGGCTGTCTGAGCTGTTTTATCGTTTTTTATATCTGTTTATCGCTTTCCGCATATCAGCATGACTTTACTGTCTGCAATTAAATTCATGCTGATATACGCGGCAAATACGAGATGAGTGTTAAGGAAATGCTGATTAAATCAGCATTTCCTTAACAGCCTCCGGCGGAACGCACGGATTTGCAGAGGAATTTGCTGCTTCGCAGCGCAAATCCGCGTGGGAAACGCTTTAATCAGCGTTTCCTTAAATACTGAACGGCCGCGATGAAAAAGCATAAGCTTTTCCGCTGACTTCTCCGTACCGCCGCCTCAGCACATAACATTATGCAGTATCACCGGTGCTGCACCGGCACATATAAATGCTGCCATCGGAACAGCTGCACGGCTGTGCAGTCCAAGCTTTTCCGTGCTTCCTGCACTGACACAATGTGCCGATACCTGATTTTCCCTGAAAATGAGAAACACGGAATAAACAGCTGCAAGAACAATCGACACTGCAATGATCCTGAGCCCGGTAGAATCCGGATAGGTGAATACGCACAGGCTGTACAGCTTCACATCTGCTCCGCCTATCAGATGAAATACAAAGAGCATGAATATAATCAGAATAAACATAAGCCCAAGCGTAAGCTCTGCCTCCTGAATCTTAGGCGGCGAAATCAGATGTATTGCACCTTCCGCAGCAAAGCCTGCTGCCGTAACAGGATTGTTTACTTTGTGGCTTGTAAGATCTGTTACTGCTGCTACAGTAAGCAGGCTCAACAACACGATATGCCGCAAAACCGTATAAATACTCATGGATTCTTCCTCCGAAAATTAGTGATGCTCTGAATTACAATAAGATATGCGCAGCTGCCCACAGCCTGTGCTTAAGAAAATGCTGATTTAATCAGCGTTTTTAGCTTTATTCAGAAAACTGATTTGTATGAAACGACAGCCGTTCGACCATTTTTGACTAAGAAACAAATACAGATATTCAGTGAATTGAAATAAAAATGCTTTAATAATTGTGATCTGTTTAATCGGGTAATCTGTAATTACGATATTGTATACGATATGACTGTCAGATTTATAAGAATTTCCTTTTGGTAAGTTCTATGTTAATCGTGCGCTGTTGATAAGTCAAACTGTTTTTCTCTGAAATGTTGATAAAAATCCTGAGTTATTTTTGGTAAAAACAATGAAATTTAAAAGGAAAATGCTGTGAACAGCCGCATAGCCATTCACAGCACCTGATGAAATTTGGGGGTTTACCTGATTTGTATCTGTTTAGCACCTTCAGCATATCAGCGTGAATTGACTGCCTGCAGGTAAATTCACACTGATATGCTGAAGGAGGCCAAGGCCCGAAGGGCCTCTGGCCAGCCACATCGAGGATTTGCGAAGCAAATTCGAGATGGATGCTAAACAGTCACCTGATTAAAACATTCCATACGC
>CAVALT010000036.1:0-10513 GCA_963589455.1 Clostridiales bacterium | reverse complement strand
GCCTATTTCCATGCGATTTGTTGTAGGAATTGTAAAAAAATTATATAGAACTTTTGTATATATGTGCTATAAGATTCGAATGTGTGCATTTATTAAATACACTTTTGCTGCTGAGATTTTTTATTGTTTTCCTTTCGGATTGTCCTCACCTATACATATCGTGAGCCCGTATACGCGCTGCGCTCCGGCCTCCCTGAGGCACTCCGTGCAGGCCTCCATGGTTGAGCCCGTTGTATAGATATCATCTATTATAAGAGCATTTGTTCCCGGGCGAAGCTTAGCCGCCATGCTGAAGGCACTCTGCAGATTCAGCAGTCTTTCATCTGCGTTAAGCTCCTTCTGTGCAGCAGTCTTCTTATTTCTTATCACAATACCCTTTTCTACAGGTATGCCAAGGAGCGCCCCTGTATAGTCACAAAGGAGCTCTGACTGATTATAGCCGCGCTTTAAGAGCCTGCTGCTGTGTACAGGTACAGGTATTATACAGTTAATGCGGCATTGTCTTATCCAGCTGCCAAGCCTGTCTGCAGCCAGTACCCCGAACAGCCGCAGGTATTCCTTTTTGCCGTTGTACTTGATATCCGCCATTATCTCTCGCATGCATTCATCATATACCGCAAGCGCTCTGTTCTGTACAAAGCTTCTCTCATGGCTTCGGCAGTCCGAGCACAGATTATCTGTCCGACCTGCAGCAGTCAGCGGTTTTCCGCATTTACAGCAATACGGTTCCCTTACAAAATTAAGGTCTTCAAGACATGAATCACATATCAGCCCTTCATACAAGACTCTGAAGTCGGTGCCGGATATTCCTGGCAACGAATTGCTGTGAATTGCAGTTCCTCCGACTGCTGCCTTGGATTTGCTCCTAACAGCATTGCTGCTGTCAGCCCTGTTCATTTTGGTTCCATTCCCGTATCGCATCCGTGCTTCGGATGCCGCCTCCTCTGCCATATGCAGCCTCAGGCGTCTCTCCTGCCGGATTGCATCCTTGCATACCGGGCAGACCTCAGGATATATCATATCCTTCAGCAATTCTGTCACAAAGCCCCGAGAAACGTTTATTTTCATCTTCATTTCTCTCCATTTCCTCAAAGATCTGCGGCAGTCCTACCATGCATACGCATTTCTTTGCACGCGTAACAGCAGTATACAGCAGATTGCGGTTCATAAGCATATGAGGCCCGCTGAACATAGGCATAACCACAGCCGGATACTCGCTGCCCTGTGATTTGTGCACTGTAACAGCATAAGCAAGATCTATGTTAAGTATCTGCTTTCTGTCATAGACAGCCTTCCGGCATTCATCAAAAACTATGGTCACAGTATCATTATTGCTGTCTATCTCGGTTATGCGTCCTATATCTCCGTTAAACAGTCCTGCTCCGTGCTCCTTTGCCAGGCCGTATTCGTCTGCCACAGTCCACTCTATATCATAATCATTTTTCATCTGCATGACCTTATCGCCGACGCGGAGTATATTGCTGCCGTTTCTGCGTTCTGCCTTGCCGCGTCCCGGAGGATTCAGATACTGCTGCAGCTCCTTATTGACAGCTTCAACCCCGAGTGCGCCCTTCCTGGTTGCAGTTAGCACCTGTATATCAAATGCAGAGCAGCCGACATAGCCCGGCAGCTTGTCCGTTATCAGCTTTCTTACCGCATCAAGTATGCTTTCAGGCTTCATGCTTCTTATAAACAGAAAGTCTCTGCTCTTTCTGGTAAGATCCACCCTTTCGCCGCGGTTGATAAGATGTGCATTGCTGACAATGTCTGACTGTGCCGCCTGTCTGAATACATGCTCGAGTCTTACCGTGGCAAAGGCTCCCGAATCAATCATATCTCTGAGCACATTTCCGGCTCCGACTGAAGGAAGCTGATTGTAATCGCCTGCAAATATAACTCTTGTGCCCGGAACTATAGCCTTAAGCAGAGCATTCATAAGGAAAATGTCTACCATTGACATCTCATCTATAATTACGACATCCGCCTCCAGCGGATCCTTTTCATCTCTAAGAAAATGTCCTTTCCCGGATGTACTTCCCGCTCCTCCGGCATTGCCGCTTCCTCCATATGGTTCTGCTGATCCAGGCAGAGTGAAGCTGCCCTCATATCTGCTGCCGTTGCCGGGTGCATTGCCCTCTGACGGCACACCGGTATATTCAAGCAGCCTGTGTATCGTCTTTGCCTCTGAGCCTGTGGCCTCAGTCATACGCTTTGCAGCTCTTCCCGTCGGGGCAGCAAGAGCTATCTCATCATGGTCCTCTCTGTAGAACCTGATTATCGTATTGATCGTCGTGGTTTTTCCGGTTCCGGGACCTCCTGTTATAATCAGAACTCCGTTTCCGACTGAGGCTCTGACTGCCTCCTTCTGCTTTATATCGAGTGTCATGCCGACGCTGCTCTCGATCGTGCCTATACGCTTATCAGCAAAGCTCTCATCATACTCTCCCTTTATAGCAAGGGCCTTGAGCCGCTCTGCTATCTCGCGCTCAGTATAGTAAAATGAAGCAAGATATACCTGAACACTATCCTTTTTCTCGATTATTACCACACGGCCATCCATCTGCAGTGACAGCAGGTGCTCTTCTATGTCATCAAGCTCGATATCAAGCAGTCTGAAGCACATACGCTCCAGCATAGCCTTAGGAAGCCAGGTGTGTCCGTCTGCCCCCGCCGCACTCAGCGCGTAGATTATTCCGCTTCTTATACGATATTCCGAGTCCCTCGGAAGTCCGAGTCTGACAGCTATGCTGTCAGCGGTTTTAAAGCCGACTCCCTCTACCTCGTCTGCAAGTCTGTATGGATTATTTTTAATGATGTCATAGAGTGCCGGACCGTATCTGTCATAGATGCGCTGTGCGATATTGGTGCCTATGCCGTATTCCTGCATGAACATAACAGCCTCGCGCATGTTTTTCTTAAGCTCAGCCTGCTCGGATATGTTCATGGCCAGCTGCAGGCTTATGCCCTTGATTTCAGCAAGGCGCTCCGGTTCTTCCTCTATTATTCTAAATGTATCTGCTTTGAATTTCTTAACGATGCGTTTTGCAAGTGCCGGGCCTATGCCCTTCACTGCCCCGCCTGCAAGATAGCGCTCAATTGCGCCTGCTCCCTCAGGCGGTATTACAGTGAAGGACTGAGCAGAGAACTGCTCGCCGTATATAGGATGTGATGTGTAATCTCCCTGAGCCTCTACCGTCTCTCCGGGAGTTATATATGGGAAAAAGCCTACCAGTGTTGCTGACTCTCCGTCTATAGTCGCGTCAAGCACGGAATAATGATTATCCTCATTGTGATAGACAATATTTTCAATGTATGCTCTGACTGTCTGCAGCTTTAATCCTCCTGAGCATTTGCCAGCTCAATGAATCTGCCTGTTCCGATAGCTACGGCTGATAAAGGATCCTCTGCCACCATGGTTGTGATGCCGGTTTTCTCCTCGATAAGCTTATCAAGTCCGTAAACCAGTGATCCTCCTCCTGTCATGATAATGCCTCTCTCATAGATATCCGATGCAAGCTCCGGCGGAGTACGCTCGAGTACATTATGAACAGCATTGACTATCTGTGCCGCAGAATCCGCAAAGGCCTCCATGGTTTCATCAGATGTAACCTGTACAGTCTTAGGAAGACCTGTTACAAGGTTTCTTCCGCGAACCTCCATGACAAGATTCTCCGGTCTCTTGTATACACAGCCTACTCCTATCTTGATATCCTCAGCCGTGCGCTCGCCTATAAGAAGGTTGTGCTTTTTGCGCATGTAGCGGACTATTGCCTCATCAAAATCATCTCCCGCAACCTTGACCGACTCCGAAACAACAGGTCCTCCGAGCGATATTACGGCTATATCCGCCGTACCTCCTCCGATATCTACAACTATGTTTCCGAAGGGCTTGGAGATATCGATGCCGGCTCCTATTGCCGCAGCTACCGGCTCCTCTATAATCGTAACCTCTCTGGCTCCAGCCTGATAGGTAGCATCCTCTACGGCCTTTTTCTCAACCTCAGTTGCACCTGACGGTATGCAGACTGCAACTCTCGGCTTTCTCAGAGTCTTCCTGCCTACAGCCTTATCTATGAAGTGCTTAAGGAGCTTTTCCGTAAGCGTATAGTCTGATATTACGCCCTGCCTCAGGGGTCTTACCGCCTTAAGATTGCCCGGTGTTCGTCCGAGCATAAGCCTTGCGTCCTCTCCGTAGGCTACTACATTATTGCTTGTCCGGTCTACTGCAACCACCGACGGCTCACGAAGGACAACGCCCTTGCCCTTAATGTATACGAGTATTGTTGCCGTACCCAAATCTATACCTATATCATTTGACATAAGTGAAAATAAAGCCATTATATGCCTCTGTCTTTCTGTAAATGTATATGATGCGCCGCTCAGCGCAGAAATGTATGATTAAACATGTCTAAGGAAACGCTGATTAAAGCGTTTCCCACGCCGGATTTGTGCTGCGAAGCAGCGAATTTCCTTGCAAATCCGTGTGATCCGCCGGAGGCTGTTAGGGAAATGCTGATTTAATCAGCATTTCCCTAACAAACAGACTAACCCGTCTAAGAGTCTATCATAGGGCATTATGTTTTTCAAGCAAGCTGTCGAAGACAGAACGAAGCTTGTTGAAGATTTCCGAAATCATTCTGTTTCCAAGCACTATTGTCAGCACTATGCTGAAAAGCACCAATCCGGCCACATGAAGACGATTGAATGGATCAATTGCATCATAAAAGCCTGCAGCCTGAAGTATATCCCTTATAGGTCTGTGTATGAAATATATCGGCAGCGTATTTCGCCCAAGCTCCGAAATGATAAACATTTTACGGTTAAGCATTTTCCCTATAAGCCACAGAGACATGCACATTGCAATGCCGTACCAGATTAGATTAAGGAGCCATTTCCATGCCTCCATATCCATTGCGTAGCGCCTGTAATCTGCGCCGTAAACTATCAGATTATATTTATAAAGATAATCCTTTGCTCCGAATAATATGATCAGTGCAAAAATAACTGCTGCAATATCTACGGGGCGCTTATACCTGCTTATCAGGTATCTGTCAAGCTGCAGCTGTGTGCAGAAATAGCCTGTATAGAAAAACGGCATGAAGCTTATCACCCTGTCCATTGAGAGAAAGCAGTCCAGCTGTATAAAATATTTCAGAAACGAAACAGCGATATACAGACCAATGCTTACAAACAAAGCCTCTTTTCTGCCCCTGAAGCGCTGAAACAGCGGTATGGTCAGATACCATATGGAGAGTGCCAGCAGATACCACGGTGCCCCGCTCTCCCAGAAAAAGTCCGGAAATGCTCCAGCATATCCGTCTGCCAGTCCTTCCGTAAAATACACAACTGTCTCATATACCACGTACAGCCACAGCATTTGGACAACCTTGCCCCATCTGTACCTGCCGTTCCTGTATATGCTTTTGGAATAATAGCCTGAGAGCATAACAAAGCAGGGCATGTGAAATGCATATATTACATAGGTAAGACCTATGATAAGGCGTGTTTCAGCGACATTTACCGGCAGCAGAAAATGCCCGATAACAACAAGTATTATCAGGATCCCGCGTACATTATCGAGCCGCATGTCTCTCTGGACCTTGCCGTGCCGGATATGCTGCGAAATATGCTGTCTTTTTCTAAAAAAATACGCCATCAGATGTTCATATTACTGTAATTATTTAGGGAAATGCCTTAATCAGCATTAATTATGTAAACGCTGATTAAAGCGTTTACAACGCCGGATTTACGCTGCAAAGCAGCTAATTTCCTTGTAAATCCGTGCGATCTGCCGGAGGCCGTTAAGTAAATGCTGATTTGATCAGCATTTACTTAACATTTGCAAGGAGCCATTCCCTGGTGTTATGCTCGGGCACCGCCCATACCTCCTCCTGCATGCTGTGCAGAAGCCGGCCTATCTCAGGCCCCTCGGCAAGACCGCAGGCCCTGATATCATCCCCGCTTACGGCAAGCTCCGACAGATATACAGGCTCATCATGCTCATCTATCTCCCTGCAAATCTCCATAATGCCGGATATATCCTCGTCCTGGCATTTATTTTTATACAGGCCTGTTCCTGAGGATATGAATTTAAGCATAAGCAGCTCGGCAAAGAGCTCCGGAGTCATTCCGGACATAACTCTCTTTATTGATGACTTATCTGCTCTGATCGGCATAAGTATATGCTCACTGAGCTTTACGGTGTTTTTCCTTGTCAGATTATCTGATTTGAGATCCTTAAGCATCTCATCAACATGCCCCGGCTCCATACCCTCTGTAAGCAGAGCAAATCTGATGTAGCGTCTGTCAATTGATGTTGCTGCATTCAGATCCAATGCCGTATCCTGTGTATGAAATGCATCACGCTTAAGCTCTGCAAGCTGGGCTATATTGATCTCTCTGAAATGCTTTGCTATGTACGGAATAATTCCAAGCTGGAATATATCTGCCACTCGTTCTATATGTGCCGAGCATATCAGCTTGCTTATCTCGGTTAATATTCGTTCCTTTGATACTGCACGCAGCCTCGGAGCATGCACAGATACTGCATCTCTGGTCGCAGCATCTATATCAAAATCAAGCTGTGCTGCAAAGCGGACAGCTCTGAGTATGCGAAGAGCATCCTCATCAAAGCGTGCATCGGCGTCCCCGACACATCTGATAACACCGCGCTCGAGGTCCTCTCTTCCGCCGAACAGATCAATCATGCCGTCCTCATCGTTATAGGCCATGGCATTAATTGTAAAATCCCTGCGTCTTAAGTCCTCCCCGATCTGCTCCGTAAATGTTACGCTTGACGGATGACGGCTGTCCTTATATTCGCCGTCAATTCTGTAGGTTGTAACCTCGTAGGAATTACTGCCGAGAAGAACCGTCACAGTACCGTGCTCTATGCCGGTGTCAACTGTTCTTCTGAAGACTGACTTTATATCCTCAGGAAGTGCTGAGGTAGTAATATCCCAATCACCCGGAGTACGCTTAAGCAGGCTGTCTCTTACGCAGCCCCCTACAGCATAGCCCTCAAAGCCGTGCTTCCTTAGCTCTCCGATTATAAAGCTTACATCCTCCGGGAGCGTTATATGTATATTACGTTCTTTTTTTATGCTTCTTTTTGCCATATATCTATAAATTAAGGTATCTGCGTCTTCTTTCCATTTCCGCTGCCATCTCCAAAACGCTTCGCGTTTCGTCGATGTCGGGCTGCCGCCGAATGTACTGATACGCTTTAATAACGGACGGTCCAGGCTGTATACAAATTGCACAGCAATTTGTATACACGGCGTTGCCGCCTTACAAGTATGAGGGAAGATGCGTAATTATGCAAGCATATTACGCATCTTCCCTCATACTTGGCCTGGACCTGTGTTTGGAAAAGGGACTGCTTTGTTGTACGGCAGTCCCTTCTGTGTCTTTTTCTGTATCAGTACGCTCTTCCCCAGTATACCATTTTTTCAGCTTTTTTGCCGCAGTTTATGCAGCAGTCGCCTATGTGCTCCTGCTTGAACGGGATGCAGCGGGAGGAGGCGCCGGTTTTTTCTTTTACGGCTTCCTCGCACTCCTTGCTTCCGCACCACATTGCCTTGACAAAGCCCTTCTGGTTGTCAAGGATCTGCTCCATCTCATCTATGGTCTGTGCTGAGAAGGTGTGCTTTTCAAGATGCTCCTTAGCTGCCTGATACATATTGGTCTGAATAGCCTCAAGCAGTGCTCCGGCCTCTGTCTCAAGCTGATCAAGTGAAACCGTTACCTTCTCATGCGTATCTCTTCTTACAAGAATGGCCTGATTGTTCTCGATATCTCTCGGTCCTATCTCAACTCTGAGCGGGATGCCCCTCATCTCTGAATCAGCAAACTTAAAGCCCGGTGTCTTGTCCCTGTCATCAAGCTTTACTCTGTAGCCTGCCTCCAGCAGCTTTGCCTTAAGCTCATTTGCCTTATCAAGCACTCCCGCCTTCTGCTGCATAACCGGGCAGATAATAATCTGTGTCGGTGCGATATGCGGCGGAAGCTTGAGTCCCTCATTATCGCCGTGCACCATGATAAGTGCTCCTATGATACGTGTGCTCATGCCCCATGAGGTCTGATGAACATACTGAAGCTTGTTGTCCTTATCTGTGTACTGAATGTTGAAGGCCTTTGCAAAGCCGTCTCCAAAGTCATGTGAGGTTCCTGACTGGAGTGCCTGTCCGTCATGCATAAGTGCCTCAATGGTATATGTAGCCTCTGCTCCGGCAAACTTTTCCTTCTCGGTCTTCTGTCCTCTTACCACCGGGATGGCAAGCTCCTCCTCACAGAAATCAGCATACAGATTGAGCATCTGCTCTGTGCGTGCCTTAGATTCCTCAGCTGTCGCATGAGCAGTATGTCCCTCCTGCCACCAGAACTCTCTTGAGCGAAGGAAGGGTCTTGTGGTCTTCTCCCAGCGTACTACAGAGCACCACTGATTAAGCAGCTTCGGAAGGTCTCTGTAGGAGTGAATCTTTCTCTCATAATAATCACAGAACAGTGTCTCAGAGGTAGGTCTTACGCACAGTCTCTCCTGGAGCTGATCATAGCCTCCGTGAGTTACCCATGCCACCTCAGGTGCGAAGCCCTCTACATGGTCTGATTCCTTCTGAAGCAGGCTCTCAGGTATGAATATGGGCATTGCACAGTTCTCTACGCCTGTGGCCTTAAATCTCTTATCCAGTCCCTGCTGTATCATCTCCCAGATTGCAAAGCCTGCCGGCTCAAGTATCATGCAGCCCTTGACAGATGAATAATCACACAGCTCAGCCTTTCTTACTACGTCTGTATACCACTGTGCAAAATCCACATCCATGGATGTGATATCCTCTACTAGTTTTTTATCATTTGCCATTATAATATCTCCGTAAATGCATAATTATCTGTATCTTAGCACTAAAGCCGGGCTTTTTGCAAGTGCCGCAGCCCGGCTTACAACGCCGCATTATTGTCTTATAAGGCTGGCCTTAGCTTTATTCCGCTTCAGGTTAGCGCTTAAGGCTGCTCCTGCGTCTTCATTTTATCCATAAGACTAAGCTCAGGCAGCACCGTAAGAAGCATTGTAACAAAGGCCGCCGTTCCTCCGACAACATTGGATACAGGTTCCGCTATAAATACTCCATCCGTTCCAAGGCCGAACATGTGCGGAAGCAGCAGCGTGAGCGGCACCACGAGTATAACCTTTCGGAATAAAGAAAAGAATATGGCGTGCTTTCGTTTTCCAAGTGCCTTGAAGGTTGTCTGTCCGCTGTGCTGCAGTGCCATGCCTACAAATGCCATAAAGTACAGATGCAGTGCCGGCAGCGCTGCTTCTATGAGTTCTTGGTCAGAGGTAAATACAGCCAGAAAGAGATTAGGAAAGCTTTCCACAAGTATCCATCCGACAAGCGTATACAGTCCGGAGGCCACTGACATTATAAATATTGCATGTCTGACCTTGTCTGCACGCTTTGCGCCGTAATTGTAGCTGATAATAGGCGAGGCTCCCTCGGTTATTGAATTGGACGGCAGCTCAAGCACCTGTCTTAACGAGGATATTATCGTCATTATCGACACGTACAGTTCTCCGCCTATACCCATAAGCACTGCATTGCATACTGCAGTAACAAGGCTGTTTGTAAACTGCATTATAAATGCTGCTATGCCAAGACTGACTATATTAAGAGAAACCTGTCTGTCCGGAAGCAGGGGCATCCCGCGCAGCTTAATCCTGTATTCTGCAGGTGAGCTCCTGCCGCAGAGAAAACGCATTGCAAAGGCCGCAGATAATCCCTGCGATATAATTGTTGCTATTGCTGCACCCTGTATTCCCATGTCAAGGATAAATATAAAAAACGGATCCAATACTATATTGGCCAGAGCCCCGACTACCACGGTCAGCATGCCTATCTGTGAAAAGCCCTGTGCATTTATAAAAGGATTCATGCCCGTCGAGGTCATAACGAATACTGTTCCGAGAACATATATCTGCAGATAGCAGAGTGCATATCTGAGTGTATCTCCTGCTGCCCCGAACAGCTTCAGTATCTGTGTCCCGAACAGGAGTACAATCGCGGTAATAATTATTCCGGTAATTATCTCAAGCCTGAACGAGGTATTAATTATACGTTCAGCCTCTTCATCACGTTTTCTTCCTCTTGCTATGGAAAATAAAGGCGCGCCTCCGCTTCCGTACAGATTGGTAAATGCAGTTATCAGCGTTATAATCGGAAAGCATAATCCTATTCCGCCGAGAGCAGCTGTTCCTTCTCCCGGGATTCTGGCTATATATATCCTGTCAACTATGCTGTACAGCAGATTAAGTATCTGTGCTGCAAACATGGGAAATGCCGTCTGAAGTATATTCATCGGCGTACTGCCGTTTTCAAAATCTATCTGTTTCATGTCTTATTTCATCATTTGTATCTGTTTAGTACCTGCCATACTTCAATGTGAATTGCCTGCCTGCAGGTAAATTCACATTGAAATATGGCAGGCGGCCAAGGCTCGAAGAGTCTCTGGCCAGCTG
>CAVALT010000035.1:0-10616 GCA_963589455.1 Clostridiales bacterium | reverse complement strand
CGGCAAAGAGCACGGTCTTTATGGCTGCCTTTGCACTTACCCTGTCCAAATTCAGTGCTGATGATAAGGTATTTTTCACAACCATCTATCACGGCAGGGGTGATGCTGCGCTCAGTAATTCCTTCGGCATGCTTGTAAAAACACTTCCTGCTGCAGCAGATCTTAAGGAAATCAGCACCGTTGGTGAGCTGCTTTCTGCGCTGAGATCACAGAATCTTAAAGTAAGAGAGAGCACGGCCTACGCATTTACAGACCTGAGCAGGGATCTTGGTCTGAAAAGCGACATACTTTTTGCATATCAGGAGGAGTTCCATCGTTTTAAGCTTGAGACCGGAGCTGTGACCTCAGAGATAGATGTTATGGAGGAAAAGGCTCCTGGACTCTCATTCTACACCCAGATATTCAAAAGGGAGGCAGGCTATGAGCTTTCTGCTGTATATCCGTCTGATAAGTACAGCCATACTCTGATAGAGAGCTTCTTTGACAGCTTTGAGACCATACTCAGTCAGCTGCCGGAAAAGGAGCTGCTCTCTGATATAGAGAGCAGCAGTGCTGAGCAGCTGGCAAGGCTTAAGGACTTTAATGTAAAAAGCTTCAGAGAGGAGCTTGGACAGCAGACCATACCGGCACTCTTCAGTGAAAATGTCAGAAAATATCCTGACATGCCTGCCGTGGTATATAAGGATCACAGCTATACCTTTAAGGAGCTTGATGAGATAACAGACCGGCTTGCGGCGGTTATCTATGATAAGGTCAAGGCAGCAGACAGCAGCACACAGCCTATTGTTTCAATACTTATCACAAGAAATGAAAATATGGTTATCGCACCGCTTGCCGCCATGAAGGCGGGCTGTGCTTATCAGCCGCTGGACCCGGCCTATCCGCAGGAGAGGCTTAATTTCATGGTAAAGGATGCTGCCGCTGCACTGGTTATCGAGGAGCCGTCCTGTACGGGACTGCTGACAGAATATACGGGAGCAAGGCTGTCCACAGCTGATTTTGCAGAGATATTCAGGACTGATATGCCGGAAACCAAGCTGCCGGGAGTTAAACCTGAGGATATCATGGTGCTCCTCTACACCTCCGGCTCTACCGGAGTTCCGAAGGGCGTTATTCTTGAGCAGAGAAATATAGCTGCATGGTGTGACTGGTACAGCCGCTACCTTGAGCTTGAACCGGGAGATAACTTAGCCTGCTATGCCTCCTTTGGCTTTGATGCACATATGACAGATATTTATCCGGCTCTGACAGGTGCAAAAACAGTACATATTATTCCGGAGGATATTCGTCTCGACCTTATTAAGCTCAATCAGTATTTTACGGAACATGACATACGCAGCACGCTGATAACAACAGCAGTTGCATCACAGTTTGCAGCAAATATAAAAAAGAGCAGTCTTAAGTATCTGCTGACAGGCGGCGAAAAGCTGGCCTCCATCAATCCTCCGGAGGATTATACTCTTATTAATCTGTACGGTCCAAGCGAAACCACTATCTCAGTAACCGAAAAGAGGGTGCTTGAGAAGGAGCTGAATATCCCGATAGGCAAGGCATATGATACCAACAGGCTGTATATCGTTGACCGCTTTATGCACAGACTTCCGGTTGGCGCACCTGGAGAGCTGATAGTCGCAGGCCCTCAGGTCGGACGCGGATATCTGAACCGTCCGGACAAAAATGCAGAGGCATATATTACAGATCCCTTTGAGCATAATGAAAATGAGCTCTTTGACAGAGCTTATCGTACCGGAGATATAGTGCGCTATCGTGAAAACGGGGATATTGAATTTGTAGGCAGGCGCGACCATCAGGTCAAGATTCACGGATATCGTATTGAGCTCAAGGAAATAGAGTCGGTAATCCGTGAATATGACGGCATTTCAGATGCTACGGTGCAGGCCTTTGATGATCCTAACGGCGGCAAATTCATCGCAGCCTATGTATGCGGAAATGAAAGCATTGACATAGACAAGTTAAATGCCTTTATAGCAAGGCAGAAGCCGGCATATATGGTGCCTCAGTTCACTCTGCAGCTTGAGAGAATTCCGTATAATGTCAATCAGAAGGTAGATAAAAATGCTCTGCCAAAGCCTGAGCCAAAGGCAAAGTCAGCTGCAGCAGCTGCGGCACCCCTGAATATACTTGAGCAGGAGCTTAAGGATCTGATCGCGGAAATACTTGGAACAGATGCCTTTGGTGTTGCTGATGAGCTGACTGCTGCAGGCCTGACCTCCATAAGCAGCATCAGACTCGCAGCAGCATTGTACAATAACTACGGCATATCGCTTAATGCCTTTGATCTGCTGGACGGAGCAACGCTTCAGACTATTGAAAATGTGATTCTTGGCCAGTGGATGAAGTCAGCTGAGCAAGATGAAGCCGGCTCAGCTGATGAGCATGCTTCAGCAGCTAAAATAGCCTCAGCTGCAGAGGAAGAAGAGCACGCAGCTGACGGCAGCTCAGATAAAGCAAAAGCAGAGACTGATAACGGCAGAACCGTACGCAGAGCACCCCTTGGCTTTGCTCAGCAGGGTGTTTATTCAGAGTGCCTTGCCAATCCGGACAGCACCTTCTACAACATACCGTACTGCCTGCGCTTCCCCGAGGGAAGCAGTGCAGCTGCAGTTAAAGGTGCTGCAAAACAGCTGATAGCTGCCCATCCGTCGCTTCGCAGTCATTTTACCTCGGATGAAACACAGTCCATTATTCAGGAGGAGTTAAGTGAATCCTCTGTAACTGTCGAGCTGCTCAGGATGGATGCAGCTCAGCTTGAGCAGCATAAGATGGAATTTGTTAAGCCCTTTGATCTGCAGAAGGGTCCGCTTGCACGTTTTGAGGTTATAGAGGCGGATGCTCTGTATCTGCTGATGGATGTGCATCATCTTGCTGCAGACGGTGCATCGGTTGATCTTATGCTTCATGAGCTTTCTGAGGCTGTAGACGGAGCAGATATACCGGCAGAGAAATTTACCGGCTTCGAGCTTGCCTCTGAACAGAGGATAGATAAGGCAAATGAGGAATTCTTTGATCAGGTTATGAGCGGCACGGAGGAGGCATCACAGCTTATTCCTGATGTGTATGAAAAGGATCTGCCGCATACAGAGGGAAGAGTCTCCGTACCGGTCAAGCTTAAACAGGTGGAAAGCTATGCGAGGGAATGCGGTGTAACTCCGGCAGCAGTATTTCTGGCAGCAGCCTTCCTTGCAGTCGGAAGATATACCTGCGAGGACAATGTATCCATGGCAACCATTTCAAGCGGAAGAAGTGATGTGCGCCTTGCACACACCGCAGGAATGTTTGTAAATACGCTGCCGCTTGCCCTGGCGCTTAAGTCTGACGAGAGCACGGCTGATTTCATACACAGAACAGCAGAGCTTTTTACCTCCGTTATCCGTCATGAAAATCATCCCTTTGCAGCCATTGCAGCAAAATATGACTTTAAGCCGCAGATATCCTATGCCTATCAGGTAGGCGTGCTGAGCATTTACAGTACGAGGCTTGGACAGATAGAGACAGAGGATCTGTCGCCGGACCGCGCAAAGATCCCTGTTTCCATACAGATATTCGGAGATGAAGCAAACGGGGGCCGCATCCAGATTAATTATGATGCCGCACTCTACAGTGAGGAATTTGCAAGGGGCTTTGCCAAAGCCATCGCTGTGGCTGCAGAGCAGCTTATGAGCCTTAAAGAGGTTTCAGAGGTCAGCCTTACCGATGAAGAGGACTGGAGGAAGCTGGATGGCTTTAATCAGCCGATGAAGCTTGACTTTGATCCTGAGGATTCTGTTGTAAGCAGGTTCAGAAGGATTGCGGCCGAATTCCCGGACAAGGAGGCTGCTGTATACGGCGACAGAAGCTACAGCTATCGCGAGCTGGATGAGGCAACAGACCGTCTTGCAGCCTGCATATATGAGCGTGTAAGCGGACTGACCGGCAAAAAGGAGCTCAGGGAACAGGTAGTCTCGGTTATCATTTCCAGAAATGAAAATGTATTCCTGCTGCCGCTTGCCATACTTAAGGCGGGCTGCGCTTATGAGCCGCTTGATCCGAGTTATCCTGAGGAAAGACTTAATTTCATGGTTAAGGATGCCGGAGCATGCCTGCTGATAGCAGAAAGGGAGCTGATTCAGCTTGTAAGTGAATATAAGGGAGAAGTGCTCTTCACCGACGAGCTTGAGGAGCTGGCATCCGAACTCGGCAAGAGCAAGCCGGCAGAGCTTCCTCAGCCTTCGGCCCATGACCTTATGATCATGCTCTATACCTCAGGAACAACTGGAACGCCGAAGGGCTGCCAGATTGAGCATGGCAACATGGTTGCCTTTGCTTACGGCTCCAACAACGAGGGCTTCTATACAACTGACGGAAGGACAGCCTCCTATGCCTCCTTTGGCTTTGATGTGTGCATGTCGGATACCTTCTGCACCCTGCTGAACGGTGCTACCCTCTGCATAGTCCCGGAGGAGATCCGCATGAACCTCAATAAGCTTGCGGATTACTTTAATGAAAAGGGCATTACCCAGGTGCTGCTCACAACTCAGGTAGGGGTTCAGTTTGTACAGAACTATCCACAGATGGATACGCTTCGCTTCCTTGTTATGGGAGGAGAAAAGCTGCCGCCGCTGGATCCGTCAAGACTCAATTATACGATCATCAACGGCTACGGTCCTACAGAGAACTGCTGCGGAGTCAGTCTCTTCCCGATAAAATACTGGGAGCCGAATATTCCGATAGGAAAGCCTATGGTAACCATTGCAGGCTATGTGCTTGATAAGTGCGGACATCGTCTCCCGGCAGGTGCTGCAGGTGAATACTGTCTCTGCGGACCGCAGGTAACAAGAGGCTATCTGAACCGTCCGGACAAGACTGCGGAGGCCTACACAATGTCTCCGTACAGCAGCTTCCGTATGTACCATACAGGCGATATAGTGCGCTACCGCGAAAACGGTGATGTAGAATTCGTCGGAAGAAAGGACGGCCAGGTCAAGATCAGGGGCTTCCGTGTTGAGACCAAGGAGATAGAGGCTGTCATCCGTGATTATCCGGGCATTAAGGATGCTACGGTCCAGGCCTTCAGCTATGAGACAGGCGGCAAATATCTTGCAGCCTATATCGTAAGCGACGAGGCTGTGGATATAGATAAGCTGAATCAGTTTATAGGGGAACGCAAGCCTGCTTATATGGTGCCGCTTGTTACCATGCAGCTTGACAGGATACCGCTGACAGTCAACCAGAAGGTGGATAAGAAGGCCCTGCCTAAGCCTGAGCTCAAGAAGGCTGAATATGAGGCACCGGCAAATAAGGCAGAGGAGGACTTCTGCAGCATCTTCAGCCAGATACTCAGCATTGAAAAGGTCGGAGCTCAGGATGACTTCTTTGAACTCGGCGGAAGCTCAATAAGCGCCATGAGAGTCGTTGTTGCAGCCAATCAGCTGGGATATGAGATCGTTTATCAGAATATATTTGATAATTCAACACCGAGGCTGCTGGCAGCGCTTGCAGGCGGTGAATCTGCTCCTGCTTCTGCTTCGGCAGCAGCTTCCGCGGGAAATGAAGCTGCTGCAAATAATAATCAGAGCAGCGAATCCGGCGCATCCTTCTATGGACCGGGAACCTCTGAGACCGGTCCGGACGGATATGATTACCATGCGATTAATGAGCTGCTTCGAGGCAACAGCATTGATGCCTTCAGAAGCGGAGAAAAGCAGCCGCTTGGAGCTGTACTGCTTTGCGGTGCTACAGGATATCTTGGAATTCATGTACTGAGACAGCTTATTGAAGCAACGGAAAGCACAGTCTATTGTCCGGTAAGGGCTAAGCAGGGACAGAGTGCAGCAGACCGCCTTAAGGAGCTTCTTAAGTATTACTTTGGCGAAAGCTATGAGGAGCTTTTCGGAGGCCGCATTTTACTGATCGAAGCTGATGTTATGGATCCGGCAGCACTTGCGGACATAAGGATTGATGCTGAAAATGTCAATGTGATCAACTGTGCAGCCAGCGTTAAGCATTTTGCAAAGGATAATGAGATTGAAAGAGCTAATCTGGATATCGTGCATAATCTGATCGACTGGTGCCTTAAGCATGGAGCAAGGCTTGTTCATGTATCAACCGAAAGCATATTCGGACATCCTTCCAAGGGAATTCCGAGGGCAGGCTTTACCTATGATGAGCATATGCTGTATGTTGGACAGATTTATGAGGACAACCAGTATGTACGTTCAAAGTTCCTGGCAGAGAGGCTGATATATGAGAGCATGCTGAAGGACGGCCTTAATGCCAAGGTGCTTCGTGCCGGAAATCTTGCACCGAGAAGCTATGACGGCCGCTTCCAGATCAATGCCGCCTCCAATAATTACATGAATACTCTGAAGGGCTTTGCAGCTCTTGGTCTTATGCCTTATGAAGCTGCTGCAGCATCGACGGAGTTTTCACCTATAGATAAGACAGCGGAGGCACTTGTTCTGCTTGCTACGACACCTCGTGCCTGCGTATGCTTTATGATGAGCAATAACCACAGACCGCTTATGGGCGATGTTGCCGAAGGCATGAAGGCTGAAGGCTATGATATACATTATGCGGAAAATGAGGAATTCGGAGCAGCGCTGCAGAAGGCACTTAAGGATCCGGAGCTCTGTGATGCCATGAGACCGTTTATGGCCTATGCTCTGAATGATGCAGATAATAATACCATGCTTAGTCTGGATGATCTGAGCGTCTCCTATACGGCACAGATACTGGCCCGCTTAGGCTTTAGCTGGCCCGTCTGCGGTGCGGACTATTACAGGCTTTTCTTAAGGAAATGCTGATTAAATCAGCATTTCCTTAAGCATCTGAAGCTCAGTCACGCTGCTGTAATGTAAAATGCTGCAGCGGGGCAGAGCTAAAAAGTTACTTAAAAGAAGAAGGTAAGGTAATTGTTTAGCACCATATCGCTGCATCGCAATGCGATACACTTTTACTGGTGGTGCAAAACAATTACAAATCTAACAGGAAAATACAGTATGAAGTTACTCTTTCATGAACATTTTTCTAAAATAGCGGCTGAACAGCCGGACAGAACAGCACTCAGCGACAGTCAGGGCATACTGAGCTACAGAGAGACAGATGAGCTAAGCAGCGGCATCGCAGCGGCACTCAAAAAGGCCGGATTACAGGCAGGAGAGGCCGCTGCCGTATTCGTATCAAGACAGAAGGAAATTATGCTTGGTGCAATCTCAATCATGAAGGCAGGAGGTATATATCTGCCTCTTGATGAGGGCTATCCGGATGAACGTCTTCTGTACATGATGGAGGATGCAGGGGTACGCTTTATACTGGCAGACCGCACGATTATGCAGAGCAGAGCAGCAGTATTTGCAGGACGGGAGACCTTCTGCTTTGACGAAGCAAAGGCTGATACCGATACTGATTTTACTGCCGCAGGCGGCAGTCCGGATGATCCTGTTATGATTCTGTATACCTCAGGTACAACAGGAAAGCCTAAGGGAGTTATTCACAGGCAGGCACTTCTTCAGGGAGTAAATGACTGGATTGACGGCAATGCTGATCTGAGCCTTGACTGCAGCAGCCATATGGGCATTATGTCAGGCTTTACCTTTGTAGCTACCAATGTATTCATGTTCGGAACCTTGTTCAGCGGAGGAACACTGCATATAGCTTCGGATGAGGTAAAGCAGAATACCGATATCCTTTATAAATATATTAAGGATAATGGAATTACGCATATGTTCATGCCGTCAAGCCTGGCAGCCACGATGGCGGAGGAATATGATACAGGCGGAACCGCGATTTTTGCCGGCGGTGAGAAGCTTAGAAATTTCACTCCGTACTCTGAGAACACAAGGGTCTACAACATGTATGGCAGCACTGAGCTTGCAACGATATTTTCCATACGTGTTTACGGCAATGAGACCATCATGCCTATAGGCTATCTGACTAAGGATACAGAGGCCCTGCTGGTGGATGAGTCTCTTAATCCTGTAATGGTCGGAGAACCTGGTGAGCTGCTTGTCAGTGACGGAAGAATGTCCTTAGGATATCTGCATCTTGAGAAGCTGACAGCAGAAAAGTGGATAGATATCGGAGGACGCTGCTATTACCGTACCGGCGATCGGATGCGGCGTGATGAAAACGGTATCTATTATATACTCGGACGCATGGACAATATGGTGAAGCTGAGAGGCTTCCGTATTGAGACAGGAGAGGTTGAAACACAGGTATCAAAAGCCTTTGTCGAGCTTGGATTCCCGGCCGGCCAGGTCGTTGTTGTGCTCAGAACTCTTAATGGTATTGATCACCTTGTATGCTACTATGAGTCAGAGAAAAGCATAGATGAGAAAAAAATAACTGATGCAGTCTCCGTTTTTCTTCCGGCCTATATGATCCCGGACCTCTGGACCTCGGTCAGAAGCATGCCGCGCAATGCCAACGGCAAGGTGATTCGGGCAGAGCTGCCGGAACCTGAGCTGCAGGTACATTTCCTGGGAGCTATCTTCAGTGAAGCAGAGCTTCGTGTGGTTGAAAGCACCGGAAGGGTACTTAAGCTTGAAGGTGCCATAGATCCTGATGACGGCTTTGTTCAGCTTGGCGGAGATTCACTTCGTGCCATGGAGCTTGCGTCTGCCCTCAGAGAGCAGGGAATCAGGATAAGCGGTGACCGCATACTTGCACTGGAATCTCTGAGAGACATAGCCCAGGCAGCAGAGATAAGATATGAACGCTTCTGGACCGCCGAGGAGTATGAGTCGGTTAAATATTCCTACCTTGAGCATGGTGAAAATGTCTGCAAGGTGCTTCCGCTTACAGCAAAGCAGGATGATCTGATATGCAGACAGCTTATACATCCGGATCGTTTAACCTCGGAGATCCGGTTTATGTTCGTGCTTGAAAGCAGAATAAGGGAGGAGGATCTCAGACAGACTCTCGATATTCTTTCGGAACGTCACCAGGAGATGAGAGCCTCGATTGCATACCGCGGCGTTTCGGTCCTTCAGTGCGTTATAACTGACCGCAGAGTGCCGCTTAAAATGCTGCACTGCGGCAATGCCGATATTTCACGGGTTAACTCACTGCTCTGTCAGGAGGAGGAAGCTGAGAGCTTTGACCTGCAGTTTTCGCCGATGCTTCGCGTAAGCTGTGTTGATCGTGAAAATGCACCGTCATGTCTGATGATTACGGCGAGCAAGGCTGCCTATGATCTTGAGCTCCTTCGCAGACTGTTCGCAGAGCTGATGGAGCTGCTTGGTGAGCACTATCCTGAGGATCAGGAGATAAGCAGCTGGAGGCTCCTGCTTTCTGAAGCTGCGGCCGTGGATACTGCCGACAATGCAGGGACTGATGAATATAATGCGTATAATCTGTGCCGCGAGGACGGAAACGATAAGGAGATATTCATCTATTCTGATAAGCCGGAGAAGAAGATTTTCTTCGTACATACCGGAAACACCGGCAGCAGCGCATATTATCAGCTGGCGCAGCGGATTAAAAATAATTACTCATTTGCAGTTATAGAGCCCTACAATCTCTATCACAGCGAGGATATTCTCATCGGAATAAAGAATATAGCAGCTAAATATATAGAGATAATAAAGAAGTATCAGCCTGAGGGACCATATATACTTGGAGGCTGGTGCTACGGCGGAGTAGTAGCTCATGAGATGGCGTGTCAGCTCGAGGCACGCGGAGAAAAAACAGAACAGCTTATCATGCTGGATGCACATGCTCTTGGCAGCGAAAAGCTGAAGGCGCTGGCAGCTCCGATGCAGAACAGTGTAAGCCGAAGCTATTTTGAGACCAGTCCGCTTTTTAAGGAGCTGAGGGAAAACGGTATGCTTGATGCGGTAGTTGAAAATGCTGCCCGTGTTGCAGCAGATCTGAATACACATGTTCCGAAGATGTATCACGGCTCTGTTATATATTTTAAGCCTGAGCATACGCCTGCAGCAGCCGAGGGAGAGGTGCTCAGATACTGGCAGGAAATGATGAAAAAGCAGGCCGGAAATTATGAGAACTACTGTGATAAGGATAAGCTTACAGTGGTACTTACACCGCGTGAGCATGATGAGATGATGGCAGCTGATGCACTGGATATTATAGTGCCAAAGCTTTATGAGGTGCTGGGAAGCTAAGGCATTGCTTTCCGGCGGAGTAGACTTTGTTTTGAGATGAGCTGCATCACAACGCAAATCCTGCGCAGAAAATATATTAATCAGTATTTCACTAAAAGCAGAACTGCTTCCTGAATTTAAAAGGCGTCGGATAATACCGTGGTATTATTCGACGCCTTTAGTGGATGATTTTATCGCTGTCCGCCAGCCTCAGGCCCTTACGTCCTGCATTTATTTTGAGTTTTATCGTTGTTCACCAACCTTAGGCCCTTATGTCCTGCATTTATTTCGGATTTTAGGTGTCAACCGCACCGATAGAATGTCGTCTATCTTCCTTTCAATAATGTATACCATCCACTGCTTAATGACAATCAATATCCTTCAACAGAGCATGTTTTTATCCTTCTGAAAACTCATCAGAACGAAAAAAAATCCTCAGAAACTGCTTACTAAGCAACTTCTGAGGAAATAAAAAGCAGCGGGTGATGGGAATCGAACCCACGTGTACAGCTT
>CAVALT010000034.1:6660-10769 GCA_963589455.1 Clostridiales bacterium | reverse complement strand
AATTCCTCATGCAAATCAATTCATGTCATTCATCACAGATTATTATGGAAATGCTGATTAAAAAAATCCCCTGACGGTGTCTGTGACCGCCTGGGGATTTTTTAGGATAAAAGGCAAATCAGTCATCAAGCTTAAGCTTGAAGATCCTTGCAGTATTTTTCCACATTACCTTCTCAAGATCATCCTCATTTTTGATGATCTGTCTGTATTTTGCAAGCTCAACCGGTATCTGGTCAAAGTTGTCAGAAGAGAACATGATCTTATCGCAGCCTACAGCCTCGATCATATGCTTGACAGCATTGGTGCCGCACCAGCTCGGCTCAAGGAAAACATTATCAAGCTTTGCTGCAAGCAGCCTTGCCTGCTGATTAAAGGACTCTGAGCCGGCATGTGCAAGTATAACAGGCACATCAGGATGATCCTTTGCTCCCTGATATACGCTTGTAGGATCCGCAAACGGTATGCCATTTCCCGTATGTATCATGAGCGGAACTCCGAACTCGCGGCAGCACTCATACACGAAATATGCATCCTTTGATGACGGATGACATGCATGTGCGATAGGTGTAATCTTAAGAGCTACAAAGCCAAGCTCCTTGATACATCTCTTTGCCTCATTATAATAATCCTCCGGGAAGAAATGAGGATTGATCGAGGCCATGCCGAAGAATTTCTTTCTCGGCCACTGCTCCTTGCAGAATTTAGCTATCCGGTCGTGTATCTTAACATGCTCCGAAATATACGGTCTCGGTATAAACGGCTGTATAATACCTCCGTCGATATTAAACTCGTCATAATATTTTACAAGCTCTTCCTCGGTATTAACCTCATCAAATACCACATCCTCGCCAAGATGTACATGTGCATCAAGTATCATAGCTTCAATTCCTCCCTCAAAACTTATATTAGAGAAACGCTGATTAAAGCGTTTCCTGCGCCGGATTTGCGCTTCATAGCAGCAATTTTGCCTGCAATTCCATATTTGCGCTTCATAGCAGCAATTTTGCCTGCAATTCCGTGCGATCCGGCGGAGCTTTTGAGGAAATGCAGAATTAATCAGCATTTCCTTAAAACTACATCAGACTTCTGTCTGTCGCATTTCACGCCGCACTCTCGCTGCCGGCCTTATGGTACTTCTTCTCACGCTTTTTGCTGTTGTCGGACGCACCGATAAGAAGCACGACAATGATAAGTGCACCCTTAACCACGCTCTGCATGCCTGCATCAGCACCCATAAGCTGCATGCAGGAAACAATCAGATACAGGAATACGCAGCCGACAAGCGTGCCTATCGTATTTGCACGTCCGCCTGACATAAGCGTGCCGCCTATAACTATGCAGGCGATGCTCTCCATCTGATAATTATCACCCATGCCAAGATAGGCTCCGGTTACACGTGCTGAAATAAGTGCACCTGAGAGGCCTGCCAGAGCTGCTGCTGCTATATAGGTTATCATCTCAACCTTGACAACATGTACTCCTGCAAGTCTTGCCGCCTCCTTGTTCTGACCCATTGCAAGCAGACTCTTGCCGTAGGTCGTTGAGGTAAGCAGGAAATGCACCAGCACGGCCAGCAGTATAACCAGGATAACAATCACCGGTATGGAGGCTATCCTGTAGGTAGCAATTGTCTTAAGCACTGACGGAATAGTAAATACATTGAAATTATGATCTATCAGCATCGTTCCTGTTACAATTATATAGTTCATGGCCATGGTGGCAATGATTGCCGGAATTCTGAGCCATATAACCATAGCGCTGTTCAGAATGCCTATAACCACACCCTCAAGCAGCACAACTGCCAGCGCAGGGATAATCATTGAGTTCTGTCCGTTGCACAGTCCCATACAGGTATATGCTCCAAGCGTAATCATGCCCGGTATGGAAAGGTCGATTGCACCGCGTCCTGTAGTTACAACCAGCATCTGAGCTATTCCTGCTATTGCGAGAAATGATGCCGTATAAATATTATCTATAAGAGATCTTACGCTTACTCCGTTGCCGCATACGCCCATTAGTATCCACAGCACGATGCAGCCTGCTCCGGCAAAGAGCCAGCTTCCGTTCCTTCCGACAAATGCCTTCACCTTAGGATCCTTCATAACTTCTTCCCCCTTCCCTTAAGCAGTCTCAGCGACAGGATAAGTATAAGCACGAGACCCTGTATTGAAGCTGTATAGTCTGTACTTACCTTAAACAGTCCCAACAGCACGCTGATCATGGTAAGGCTGATTGCACCGCAAACAGCTCCGAAGTGTGTTACCACTCCGCCTGAGAAATAGCCTCCTCCGATAATTACCGAAGCAACTGAAAGCATGGTATAGGTGCTGGACGCAGATGCATCCGAGGCATTATTGATAGCTGAGGTACAGAAGCCTGCAAGCATGGCAAATATTCCTGCAAACAGATAAACTGCCATGTAGGCCTTGGTTCTTGACCAGCCGGAATTAATCATTGCGCTCTCATTATTGCCAAAGCCTCTTAAAACTGTTCCGTAACGGCTGCGGTATATGAGTATTGCAGCTGCAAGCATCACTATAAGCCAGAAGCATATGATATTGACCAGCGGAGTCTCTGTATACAGCAGGCTCCTGATCCAGACCGGACATTTTCCTCCGGGCATGGACTGTATAGAGAGTGCAAGTCCTGTCCAGACAAAGGAGGCTCCAAGCGTAACGATAATCGCAGGCACATTTCTCTTCTGTATCACATAACCCATCAGCGGATAAGCAGCCAGAGCCAGAATAAGTAAAATCAGACCAAGCAGCGGCTTTTCAAAAAGATAGGTACATATAAGTACATTTACAAGTCCGCAGTAGTTTCCGACTCCGAGATCCACATGGCTTAGACCGATGATAAAGGTCTGAGACAATGCGCACAGCATAAGTGCCGCAAAGCCGGTAACCATAAGCTGTATGCCGTAGGAGCTCAGCAGCAGCGGTGATCTTGATGCACAGATGCCGTAAATAACTATCATGGCTATAAGTGCAAAGGTAAAAAGAGGAGCCTTGAATTTCTTCTTTTCCTCGTCGCTCTTTTTCTTGTCCTCCATGTTTTTAAAGGCAAGACTCATGATCTGCTCATGCTCTACGCTGCCGCCTTCAAATTCACCTACAACATGACCTGTATTAAGTACAAACAGGTTTGTACAGAAATTAAGCTCGGCATCATCCGAGGTTCTCCATATAACAAGCTTTCCTGCAGAGGCAGCCTCTCTCAGCACCTCATAAAGTGCATTTTTGGTAGGCTGATCTACGCCTCTGGTAGGATCGTCGAGAAGGATGATATCAGCGTCAGCTACAAGAGCTCTTGCAATGAGCACCTTCTGCTGGTTTCCGCCTGACAGACTGGTGATCAGCGCATCCTTGCTGTCACTCTTGATATGCAGCTTGTCATACCAGTAGCCTACCGACTCAGCCAGCCATGCCTTGCTCAGGTGCTTAAGCAGTCCGCAGCCGGCAGCCTTGGTTATGACCTGATTGTCCTCTATGGACCATAAGGGGAATATGCCTTCCTTCTTGCGGTCACCGGCAACATAGGCAACCTTGCCGCTGACTGTAAGGCCGTTCACCTTCTTGCCCGCCTTTTCAAATATATCCCTGATGATATCTAACTGTCCATTGCCCTCAAGTCCTGTAAGTCCGACTATCTGTCCGCCGTAGGCAGTAAGGCTCACATTTTTAAGCTTTCTGGTCGTATATCCGCTGAAGGCAACGCTGACCGCCTTATTAATCTCCGGTGCCGTCCATGCATCTAATTTCTCTATGGTATCCTCACCGGAGCCGATGCCTTCGCCCATCATTTTGACCATGTGCTCCTCACTGGTCTCCGTGATGCTTCCCTTCCATTTTTCATTGCCGTTCTGCATGATAAACACGCGGTTGGCTATGGTCATTATCTCGTTTAATCTGTGGGAAATGTATATGTAGGTCATGCCCTCTTTTGCAGTCCGCATCAGATAATCCTGCAGCTGTTCTGTCTGCTCCATAGGCAATGACGAGGTCGGCTCATCAAGTATCATGAGCTTTGTATTTTTATCACTGGTAGCTCTGGCTATCTCAACCATCTGCTGCTGTGCAATGCTCAGCTTATCAAGTCCGGAATTGACG
>CAVALT010000034.1:0-6630 GCA_963589455.1 Clostridiales bacterium | reverse complement strand
ATGACATTCCTCCCTTCATGCTCTGTGACTGTTCAATATAGAAATTCTCATATACCGTCAGGTTCTTACATAGTGAAAGCTCCTGATGTACGACTCTTATGCCTAAATCTCTTGCTGCTGACGGATTATAATTTGCAAGATCAACCTGCTTTCCGTCAAAATAAAGCTCTCCGCTGTCACAGTTAATGACACCCGACAGAGCCTTGGTCAATGTACTTTTTCCGGCACCGTTGGCACCTACAAGCGCCAGTATATCGCCTCTGTTGATATTAAGGCTTATATCTGCAACTGCAACAGTCGGATAATAAACCTTCCTGAAATGCTCAGCCCGTACCAGCGGTGTCTTCACCGTGTCCTTTAATTCCTTTTCTGCTGCCATAACCTTACCACCCTTATGAACTGCTCCGCAGGAGCGCACGGATTTGCAGGAGAAGCTGCTGCTTCGCGCTGCAAATCCGGCGCAGGAAACTCCTTAATCAGTGTTTCCTTAATCTGTTGTATCCGTTTAGCATCTGCCGCATTTTAACGTTAATTGACTGCTTGCATGCATATTCACATTAAAATGCGGCAGGCGGCCAAGGCGCAGAGCGCCTCTGGCCTGCTGCATCGAGGATTTGTGAATCAAATTCTAGATGTGTGCTGAACAGATATAATCTGTTTACGTATTTATTGTGCCTTGAAAATATTCTCTACAGTATAGTCGTAGTTCATATACGGGCTTGCAATCTCACCGGCCTGAAGATCAGCATAATCACCGATCTGATCCTGCTCGATATAGATGAAAGGCAGATACATGTTCTGCGGTACAGTCTTGCCGTTAAGTACAGCCAGGGCTGTCCAGAGAGCACCGGCTCCGCATGAAGGAGTTGAGTTGACAGAGAGAGTCTCATAGCCGTCCTTGGACTTCTCATCCCACCACTTGATGAACTCTGCAGTATTGTCGCCTATAGTAAGCGGAACCTCCATGCCCATTGATTCAAATGCGTTGACAACACCCATGGAATCAGCACCGCAGTGTGTGATTACGGCATCAATCTCAGGAAGTGAGGATATAACATTAAGGATGCCCTCCTGTGTAACAGTAGCATCTGCCTCTCCGAGTATCTCTGCTGCAATCTTAACATCAGGATACTTTGAAAGCACATTTGTGATGCCCTCATATATACCCTCGTCAGGAGCAGCTCCCGAAGGTCCTCTGACGATAAGGACATTGCCCTTGCCGCCTATTTTGTCCATAACAAACTGGGTTTTCTTCTCGCCCATGCTTATCCAGTCATAGTCCATGGTATAAGCTCCGTCGAGATCGATAATTGAATCGAACGCAATAATCTTGATGCCCTGCTTCATTGCCTGCTGAAGGACATCATTAAGCGCCGTTGAAGAAGCAGCGTTGATGCAGATAGCATCCACGCCCTCAAGAATAAAAGAGTTGATCTGAGCAATCTGAGTATTAACGGTTCCGTCACCGTTCTGAATCTCGTAATCCTTAATATAGCCTGCGGCCTTAGCCTCCTCAGCAGCCTCGGTAAATGAATCTACCATCTGCTTTCTCCAGGTATTGCCGTAGAATGAATTGGAAAGACCGATTACATAGTCTCCCTTGGCTAAGGTATAATCTCCGTCTGCTGCAGCCTGTGTTGTATCAGCTGCCTCAGCCTTGGTTTCTGCCTCCGATGCTGCGGCAGTTGTCTCCGTTGTCGAGGTCCCCCCCCCGCAAGCTGTCAGTGATGCTGCCATAGCAGCTGCAAGTGCAAGTGAAATAAGTTTTTTCATATGCTCTCCCTTCTGTCCTTTATAAAAAATCGATTGAACCTCAAGCTAAATTACCCCAATGCTCACGATTCAATCCTGTACCCTAATCATCATCCGATGTACTTCCGCCAATAATGCCGGCTGTCATATTCTTCTGATGACTCCGCTATTGTAACATGCATTTCTGCATATATGCAAGTTTTAATTGTGCATTCTGTACAATCAGTAAATATGTTTATATGGTGAATATTGTATATTATAGCCAATGTATAATCATTTTTTGTGACATGTGCTGTAATTCAGGCTTCAGAATTGTGCAAAAAGACAATGAAGCAGGTATACTGTATTTTTTCTAATGCACAGCAGATGTGGCGCTAAATTTAAGGATCTGCCTGAGTCTTATGTTATCTTTATCTGCGATTATGATCCGCTCAAATTAGGAAAATATGTGTATAATATAAGCAGCAGGATAGCTGAGGCTCCGGATCAGACCTATAACGACGGCATACATACGATATTCTTAAGTACTATGGGTACAAATGATGCCGAGATGCCTCCAGAGATAATAAAGTTTCTGAAATATATAAAGGCTAATCTTACGGACTCACAAGAGGACTTCGGAAGTCCTCTTGTATCGCAGCTTCAGCAGTCAATGGGTAAAATAAAACATGACAGAGGTATGGAGGAGGAATATATGCTGCTGCAGGAATGGTTGGATGACAAATACGAAGCCGGACATGCCTCCGGACTTCAGGAAGGCGAAGCAATTGGCCTTGAAAAAGGAATAGTAAAATATCTTTTAAAGAATCCTTCGGCAAAAGCTGCCGCTGATATATTTGGTATGTCTGATGAAAGGATAAGACGGCTTGCAGCAGATAATAAAATTAAGCTCACGGATTAGTAAAACAGTTATAACTATTCATGCTTGATTTTTGCTGTAAATGGTAATATGATGTCATCGTGAGCTTAGGCTTACAGCTTACAAAAAAAGAATAATTCTTCGGGGCGGGGTGTAATTCCCCACCGGCGGTATAGTCCGCGAGCGAAGTGCAGCAGGCACTGAGCATGAGCAGGTGTAATTCCTGTACCGACAGTATAGTCTGGATGAGAGAAGATATAATAGCTTTTATGGCTGTGCAGTACTTGTATAGTACTATAGTACAGTCATATATAATAATCGGCTATCAGCCCCGCAGTTAATCTACTGCGGGGTATTTTTGTATATTATGCAGCACAGCCAGTCGGCTGTGTGCATGGTTCGTATTCAGAAACAAACCCCGAAGTACACCCATAAGGTACACGGGGTTTTTATTATGCATAAAAATGAATTAAATGAGCATGAGCGTTATATGCTGAGAGCCATAGAGCTTGCAGGACGCGGCGAAGGACATGTCGATCCGAATCCGCTGGTCGGAGCTGTGATAGTTAAGGACGGCCGCATTATAGGTGAGGGCTGGCACGAGGTATACGGCTCACTGCATGCTGAAAGAAATGCACTTAAGAACTGTACGGAGGATCCTAAAGGAGCCGATATGTACGTTACGCTTGAGCCATGCTGTCACCACGGCAAGCAGCCGCCGTGCACTGAGGCAATAATAGAGGCAGGCATAAGGCATGTATATGTCGGATCAGCGGATCCTAATCCCCTTGTAGCAGGAAAAGGCATCGCACAGCTCAAGGAAGCCGGGATAGAAGTAACAGAGGACGTAATGAGAGCGGAATGCGATGCACTCAATCCGGTGTTCTTTCACTATATCAGCACAGGCGATCCGTATACAGCGCTTAAGTATGCAATGAGTGCAGACGGCCGTATAGCCTGTGATTCAGGAAGATCACAGTGGATAACAGGAGCCGAGGCAAGGGAGCATGTGCATAAGCTCAGGAACCGCTATAAGGGCATCCTTGTCGGAATAGGCACTGTACTAACAGATGATCCTATGCTTACCAGCCGAATTGAGGGGGGAAGGAATCCGGTAAGGATAGTATTTGATACCGAACTTCGCATACCTATCGATTCAAGGCTTGTGCAGAGCGCGGCGGAAATTCCTCTTATCGTGATCTGCGGCAGATCGGGATGTGATAATGCCAGGGCCGAACATCCCGGATGCAGAGCCTTCACGGACGGAGCAGAGAAAGGCACAGAGAACAGAAAAGACAAAAGCAAAGACAATAGCATAGATAACAGGATAATCCTGTCAGAAAAAATAAAGGCTCTTAAGGAGCATGGTGCGGAGATAATAGAGGTCGGCATACATGACGGTCATGTCGATATATGTGAGGCTCTTAAGGAGCTTGGAGCAAGAGACATAAACGGCATACTCATAGAGGGAGGGGCTGAAATAAACAGCAGCTTCATAAAGGCCGGTAAAGTCAATCATGTTTATGCCTATATAGGCGCAGAAATCTTAGGCGGCAGCATTTGCAGGAATCCGGTAAGGGGCTTTGGCTTCGATGCTCCGGAGCAAGCACTGAAGCTTAAAAAGCCTGAGATTATGAGCTTCGGACGGGATGTACTGTTAAGCTTTGATATTGATGCAGGAGATATTAACGGAGTGTAAATATGTTTACCGGAATAGTTGAAGAAAAGGGCCGGCTGCTGAAGGTGATAAGCGGCAGCAGCTCAGGCTCAATAGAGGTAGCAGCAGAAAGGGTGCTTGAGGGAAGCAGGATCGGAGACAGCATTGCAGTAAACGGAGTATGTCTGACTGTAACGGCACTTAAGCCGCGGAGCTTCACCGCGGATGTTATGCCTGAGACCCTGAGGAGAACCAATCTCGGAGAGCAGAGGATCGGAGCTGAGGTTAATCTTGAACGGGCCATGGCGGCAGGCGGACGCTTTGGCGGACATATTGTCAGCGGCCATATTGACGGGACAGGAACTGTCGAGGAGCTTAAGGCAGAGGGAAATGCAGTTTGGGTAAGCATTCAGGCGGCACCGGAGATACTTGCCTTGATTGTAGAAAAGGGCTCGATTTGCATAGACGGCATCAGTCTGACTGTGGCATACGTTGACAGCCGTATATTCAGGGTATCAATCATACCTCATACCGGAGCCGAAACAACACTTTTAAAGCGTAAGCCCGGCGACAGAGTCAATCTTGAAAATGACATAGTCGGAAAATATATAGCAAGGCTGATGCAGCCGTATGCATCAGACGGACAAAAATACAGCCAGTCGGCTCAAAAGGCCGGAGCGACCAAAATGGCCGGGTCAACCGGATCGATCGGAACAAACGGAGCGGCAGTCGGCATAGCAGGATTTAGCTCAGCTTATGCCGGAGGTACAGCAGGAAGCACAAACAAAAGCACAGCCTCATCATCAGGCTTAACCATGGAGATGCTTATGCAGGCAGGCATATAAATGCTTATTTAATCAGAGCTTATAAAATGATACCAAGGTCAAAAGCTTCAAAATCCGAAGCAAGCTTGCTTGTATGAGGTCTTTTGAACTTGGAATCCGCAAAAATATGAATAAAAAGGCTGCAGGGTCAGAAATTTTTGGCCAGGAGCTTTATTGAACCATGATGCTAAAAGAAAGGAAATATGGTCATTAATCTCACAGAATGATCATACAGGAAAGCTATGGATAACGGATTCAACACGATAGAGGAGGCTCTTGAAGCATTAAGAGCCGGTAAGGTAATACTTGTTACGGATGATCCTGACAGGGAAAATGAGGGCGACTTTATCTGTGCTGCAGAATACGCCACACCTGAAAATGTCAACCTCATGGCATCCTATGCCAAGGGACTTATCTGCATGCCGATGTCAAAGCAGCTTGCAGATAAGCTTAATCTCCAGCAGATGGTAGCAGAAAATACAGACAATCATTCGACAGCATTTACCGTATCAATAGACCATAAGGATACAACTACAGGCATATCAGCATACGAGAGATCGCTTACCGCAATGAAGGCGGTTGAGGAAGAGGCAAAGGCTGCTGATTTCAGAAGACCGGGACATATGTTCCCGCTTGTAGCGAGAAAGGGCGGCGTGCTTGTAAGAGGCGGTCACACCGAGGCAACAGTGGATCTGATGAGACTTGCCGGACTTAAGGAATGCGGACTCTGCTGCGAGGTTATGAAGGAGGACGGACATATGATGCGTACTCCTGAGCTTAAGGTCCTCGCTAAGGAGCTGAATCTTGTATTTATAACCATTAAGGAGCTCGCAGATTACATCCGTGTAAATGAAAAGCACGTAAAGCGTGAGGCAGTGGTGCATCTGCCTACTAAGTACGGTGATTTTACGGCCTATGGCTATACCAGTGATATTACAGGTGAGCATCATGTTGCCCTTGTTAAGGGAGACATCGGAGATGGAAATGATGTGCTCTGCAGGGTTCACTCGGAGTGCATGACAGGAGATGTATTCGGCTCGCTTCGCTGTGACTGCGGTCAGCAGCTTGAGAGGGCTTTAAGGCAGATCGAGAAGGAAGGCAGAGGTGTGCTCCTCTATATGAGGCAGGAGGGCCGCGGCATTGGACTGATCAATAAGCTCAAGGCATATGAGCTTCAGGAGCACGGCCGCGATACGGTGGAGGCCAATATAGAGCTTGGCTTTGCGGCGGATCTCAGAGAGTACTGGCTCGGAGCGCAGATACTTCGTGATCTCGGAGTTAAGGAGCTTCGGCTGCTTACCAATAATCCAAGCAAGATCTACGGTCTTGACGGTCTCGGCCTCGTTATTAAGGAAAGAGTGCCGATAGAAGTAGATGTTACGGAAAATGCAGCCCGCTATATGCGTACCAAGGGCGAGAAGATGGGACACATATTTACTCATCTTTACTGATTGTCTGACTAACCGCGTTTCCATAAATAAACAAATACGTAACTGTTTAGCACCCATCTCGAATTTGCTCCGCAAATCCTCGATGCA
>CAVALT010000033.1:0-10851 GCA_963589455.1 Clostridiales bacterium | reverse complement strand
GAATAACTGCCTGCGAAAACTGTTTCATGCTGCTTCTGATAATATGGTGTCATGGGACAGAAGCTGCTGAAGCTGACTGATTTATTATACCTTAGATAAAAACATGTTTAAATCAATATATTCAAAATTCACATTAGGGTATCTTCTGTTTGCACTTACAGGCTTTCTTACTATCGCCCTGTTCTCTGACAGGCTTACTTATAATTATCTTATAAAAGACAATGCGGAACGGCTTTACAATCAAGCTGTTTATATGGCAAGGAGTTATGAAGACACCAGCTATTATACCGGAGATATAGAGGCTCCGATTCAGAGTGATCTTAATATAGTCTCTAACTTTACAGGCCTGGAAATCTGGATAACCGATGCTAACGGACGTATTATTATCGATTCTGAGAAAAAGCATACCGGCAGACTTATTTCCGGCTTTGATCCTGCGGCCAACAGCTCGAATTACTCCGCAGGCTATTATTACGGCTTTTTTGACAGCCAGATGCTGAGTGTTGAGGCGTCAATAAACCATAACTATACCCCAATCGGATATGTCATCATTCATTATCCGATGTCTTCTGTGCTTTCATCTAAAAATGACATTCTTGATATAGTTTATATTACATCGATTATCATATTCATCCTGTCATTCATAATACTGCTGGTTTTTACATTTTATGTTTATATACCGTTGCGCGCGATTACAGGTGCGGCCAGGGAATATGCTGAAGGAAATTTAAATTACAGGATGAACAGACATTTTGCACACGATGAGGTAGGACGTCTTGCCGCAACACTTGAGCTTATGGCAGATGACCTGTCTAATTCTGAGAAGGCCCAGAGAGAGTTTATAGCAAATGTGTCCCATGATTTCCGTTCACCGCTCACATCCATCCGCGGTTACCTTGAGGCCATAGCAGACGGCACTATTCCTCCGGAAAAGAGCAGTGTCTATATGCAGAGGATAATCTCAGAGACTGAGAGGCTCAGCAAGCTGACGCAGGGCATGCTCACGCTTAGCTCAATTGACCGCAGCACCGTGCTTAACCGTACTGATTTTGATATAAATGATATGATCCGAGCTGCCTGCAACACCTATGAAAATGCGTGCACAGCCAAAAATATCAGCTTTTCACTTACTTTTGAGGATGAGGCCGAATATGTATATGCAGATTTTTCAAAGATACAGCAGGTATTATACAATCTGATTGATAATGCCATTAAATTTTCTGAAAAGGATTCCCAGATCTACATTTCTACAGTACGAAAGGGACGCAAGATATTTATATCGGTTAAGGATACCGGAATCGGCATACCTAAGGACTCTGTCAAGAAGATCTGGGACAGATTCTATAAGACAGATATATCAAGGGGACGCGACAAGACCGGAACGGGCCTTGGCTTGAGCATAGTCAGGGAGATAATCCAGGCGCATAACGAAACAATCGATGTAATTTCTACAGAAGGCGTTGGAAGTGAATTTGTATTTTCACTGCCTATGAGCGAGGAAGAGTAAAGCCGATGATTAAGAAAAATGATGAATTTGAAATTGTGATAACGGATCTAAGTGATGAAGGCTCCGGCATAGGCAAGACTGACGGCTTCACCTGGTTCGTCAAGGATGCTGTTATCGGTGACAGATTAATTGCTGCCGCTACCAAAGTCAAAAAGAATTATGGCTTCGCAAGACTTGTACGTATCACAGAGCCCTCGCCAAGGCGTACCGCACCGCGATGTCCTATAGCCAGGCAGTGCGGAGGCTGTCAGCTTCAGCAGCTTGATTATGCCTCGCAGCTTCAGTTCAAGGCAGACAAGGTTCGAAATGATATTATACGTATAGGAGGCTTTCCTGAAAAGCTTATTGATGAGATAAGTGAGCCGGTAATCGGCATGGATGAGCCCTTCAGATACCGCAATAAGGCTGTATATCCAATAGGCAGAGGCAAGGACGGGCGCATAATTGCAGGCTTTTATGCCGGACGCACCCACAGCATTATTGAATGCAGGGACTGCCTGTTAGGCTTTGATGATAATAAGGAGGTTCTCGATACTATTATCAGCTTTATGGAGGCCAATGACATTGAACCGTATGATGAAACAGCTCACAGCGGCACAGTCCGCCACGTACTTATAAGGAAGGGCTATCATACCGGGGAGCTGATGGTCTGCATTGTTATTAATGCAGCTTCACTTAAGAATGCAGAGCTTCTTCAGGAGGCTCTAAGCAAGGCCTGTCCGGGGCTTAAATCATTTACCGTCAATATCAACCTTGAGAGAACAAATGTAATCATGGGTGACAGACTTATAAATGTATACGGCCCTGGTTACATTGAAGATATAATACATGAGCCCGACAGTGGTTCGGGGATAAGATTCAGAATATCTCCATATTCCTTCTTTCAGGTCAATTCGGAACAGACTGAACGTCTGTACGGTACAGCACTTAAATACGCAGCTCTCAGCGGAAAGGAACGCGTCTGGGATCTTTACTGCGGAGTCGGAACCATATCGCTCTTTTTGGCACGACATGCAGCAAAGGTCTACGGTGTGGAGATAATTCCCGCAGCTATAGAAAATGCCAGAGAAAATGCGGCAGCAAACAGCATTTCCAATGCTGAATTCTTTGTCGGAAAGGCTGAAGAGGTTCTGCCGGAATGGTACAGCCGTGAATACCTTAAATCTGATGAAAGCATAGATGTAATAGTTGTTGATCCCCCGCGCAAGGGCTGCGATGAAAACTGCCTTAAGACCATAGTCAGCATAGCTCCAAAGCGTGTTGTATATGTATCATGTGATCCGGCAACCCTGTCCCGCGATCTTAAATATCTCTGTTCAAGCGGCTACGCCTTAGACAGAATACGTCCAGTCGACATGTTCCCGCAGACGGTGCATGTGGAGACGGTAGTATTGCTGTCTAAGGTACAGAAGTAAATCTTGTGCTCCACTAAAAAATTGGATACAATATAAAAAAGACATTTTCTTGGAGGACTCTATGAAATATATCGGTATCCAGAAGAAAAACGGCGGCGTGGTGGATGCCTTACAGCAGGCCATTCTGTCCGGACAGATTCCCGCGGGCACAGAAATGACCCAGAATGAGCTGGCCGAAAGTCTTGGTGTTTCCCGGATGCCGGTGCGGGAAGCCTTGATGATTCTTGAATATCATGGGCTTATCATCCGCCTGCCCAACAACCATGTAAAAACAGCAGATTTAAATGAGGATGCCCTTCGGCAGATTCTGGCATTGGGTGCGCAGCTTGAACGGCAGGCAATGCGTGTACTTCCGCCGGATGCTGTGCTGACAGGCGGCGAGATGCTGCAGCACCGTACCCTGCGAAATGCGATTGCATATCCGCTGCACAGAAAGCTTTTAGAGAGCATTCAGGAGACCTACATTTCCTTTGCAGTCGGTGCCCGCCCGGAGCCGGTAAATGACCGACTGTCCCGCTTGCTGACACTGGACCGTCAGGGTTCTTCCGAGGTACCGGACACATGGAATGCCTACGAAGAAGAACTGCTGCAGCTGATTTTAACGATAAGGAGTCAATATGCTGGGACTGAAACCCATTAAACTGCTGCCAGCCCGTGAACGAGTGGCTTCAGCACTGCGGGAAGCAATTATCTCAAAAAATATTCAGGAGGGGACTGAGCTGACACTGGAAAGCACAGCACAGCAGCTTGGTGTTTCGGTGACTCCAGTGCGGGAGGCATTTCAGATACTTGCTCGAGACGGTCTGTTGGAAGTCAAGCAGAACAAGTGTGCTGTGGTACTGGGCGTAACTGAAAAGACCATCCGTGACCATTACCAGCTGCGCGCCGCACTGGAAGGTGCCGCCTGTATGCTCTGCTGTCAGAAAGCAGCAGACCTTTCCAGGATCAAAAACTGCGTGGATGCGGCTGAACAGGCGCTTTCCCATAAGCAGAGCGGGAACTATACTAATTATAATCAATCCTTCCATTTTGAGATCTGGAACGCAGCAGACAATAATAAAATGCAGAAGATGCTGTCAGAACTATGGAACGGAATGTCCATCGGCGTGGAAATGACCGAGCTGGATTACGCCCTCAACTCACAGCAGGAGCATAAACTGATTTTTGCGGCACTGGAAGCACGGGATGCGTTGGGAGCCAGGACGGAAATGGAAAAGCACATCTACCGCAGTATGGACGATGCTTTGACCTATTATCTATAACATAAACCAGCATTTCCTTAAATAGTTACAATAAAAAAACGTAACATCTCCAAGTATCTCCACTTGACAAGCATAAACTTCAGGTGTATTCTCGCATCAGTAAATGGATACATTATCAGATATATTCTTTCGGGTACTACCGCTTAATGTCAACAGAGCGAAAAAAAATATACACAGGAGGAAAATCAGAATGAGCCCATTAGGAATCACGCTGGTCATCCTGCCTGTAACGATTTTCGCCTATATCTTATAAGGAGCAAATGGAATGAACAAGCAAGAGCAAGTGCAGCAGATGACGACCTATATGGCTAACTTCGTGACCCATATAGCCAAGGTGCTGCCGGATGACATCATCAGGAAGCTGGATGAACTGGGTGCACAGGAGGATGCGCCTCTGTCCAGGGTCATCTACGAGACCATGAAGCGCAATCAGAAGCTGGCCAAAGAGCTGAACCGTCCAAGCTGTCAGGACACAGGTGTACTGCAGTTCTGGGTAAAGTGTGGGGTGGATTTCCCGCTTATTGGTGAGGTTGAAGGCCTGCTGAAGGAGGCTGTAGTGAAGTCTACTTTCGAGGCACCCCTGCGTCACAACAGCGTTGAGACCTTCGATGAGTTCAACACCGGCCTGAATGTGGGCAAGGGTACTCCCACTGTGTGGTGGGACATCATCCCGAACAGCGACAAGTGCGAGATCTATGCATATATGGCAGGCGGCGGCTGCACCCTGCCTGGCAAGGCTATGGTTCTGATGCCCGGTGCAGGCTACGAGGGCGTGACCAGGTTCGTCATGGATGTTATGACCAGCTACGGCATCAACGCCTGTCCTCCTCTGCTGGTGGGCATAGGTGTTGCCACCAGCGTTGAAACCGCTGCTCTGCTGTCCAAGAAAGCGCTGATGCGTCCTCTTGGCAGTCACAACGAAAATGAGCGTGCAGCTTATATGGAAAAGCTGTTAGAGGACGGCATCAACTCTATCGGTCTCGGTCCTCAGGGCATGGGCGGCAAGTATTCCGTCATGGGAGTACACATTGAGAACACTGCCCGTCATCCCTCCACCATCGGCGTTGCCGTAAATGTGGGCTGCTGGAGTCATCGGCGCGGACACATCATTTTTGACAAAGACCTGAACTATACAATTGATACTCATTCGGGGGTGACTTTATAATGCTGACCATTAAAGACGGAAAAAAGATACTGACCACTCCGGTCTCTGCGGAGGATTTGAAAGATATCCACATCGGCGACATCATTTATCTGAACGGAAGTCTGACCACCTGCCGCGACGTGGCACACCGCCGCCTTGTGGAGGAGGGCCGTGACCTGCCGGTCAATGTCAAGGATGCTGCTATCTTCCATGCCGGCCCCATTATCCGCCCATTGGAGAACGACAGGTTCGAGATGGTGTCGGTCGGTCCCACCACCTCCATGCGTATGGAGAAGTTTGAGTACGAGTTCGTCCAGAAATCCGGCGTCCGCATCATCGTAGGCAAGGGTGGCATGGGTTCCAACACTGAGCGTGCCTGCAAGGAGTTTGGTGCCATCCACTGCGTGTTCCCCGCAGGCAATGCCGTTGTGGCTGCTACCGAGGTGGAAGAAATAGTGGACGCACAGTGGCGTGATCTTGGTATGCCGGAAACTCTGTGGCACTGCCGTGTCAGCGAATTCGGCCCGCTGATTGTTTCCATAGACACTGATGGCCGCAACCTGTTTGAAGAAAATAAGGTCATCTTCAACCAGCGCAAGGAAAAGGCTATCGAAGAGATCTGCAGGCACGTGGGCTTTATCAGGTAAGATTGCCTGCATAATGCCTTTTTAAGATTGCAGGAGCTCGAAATGCGAAGCAATCTGGTATCTGTTGGGGGCAAAGTACTTTTGCTCCCAACATTATTGTTACAGATCTTATTGCCTGAAAGGCCGCAGCCTTATAAATCCAATCACAATAAGCAGACCGGTCAATACCCACGAAATCGGAAAAACATGATACAGAATATCCAGCCGATAACAGTATCTGAAAATAGTATAGATCCATATAATACGAAGGCAGCAGGTTCCTGCAATAGTGGCTATAGCCGGATACAGTGAATGACCGGTGCCCTTCAGTACGCCTGCCGGTATCTCATAGAAACAGCACAGTGGTTCAAAGAAAAGAATACACATGATGCGAAGGCAGGCGTAGCTGATAACAGCCTGGTCCGAAGAAAATAAACCTGCAAAAAATGATTTGTATATAATCAGCGGTTCTATTATAAGCAGGCAGCCTGCCAATGAAAAAAGCAAGGAACTCCATAGAATCATCCAACACCTTTTAATTTGTCCGGCAGAATAATTCTGACTGCTAAAGGTAGCTGCAGTCTGTCCAAACGCAGTGATAACATAATAAGCAAAGTATTCAAAATTTACAGCTATTGAGCTTCCGGCGATAGCAGCTGCACCAAAGCTGTTTACCGAAGCCTGCACAAAAATGTTGGCAAAACAAAAAACCGCTCCCTGGACTGCAGAAGGAACTCCTATTTTTAAACATTCCCTGGCATATTCCAGGGAGATTTCAACTTTAAAAAGCGAAGGTACATAAAAGTCCTTTTTTAGTTTGTACAGCATAAGGAGTGCTGAAGCAAATGTTGATAATGCAGTAGCAGCCGCTACACCTGCAACCCCCTGCCTGAACAGAACCACAAACAGAAGGTTCAGAAATACATTCATAATTCCCGATAACGTAAGTACAATAAACGGATAGCGGCTGTTTCCATGTGCACGAAAAACAGCGGAAACAAAATCATACAGGATCAAAAACGGATAACCAATAAAATAAATTCGAAGGTAAATGACGGCTGCATTAAAGATATCAGATGGTGTTTTGATAAGTCGAATCAGAGGGGCTGAGAGACTTTGACCTGCGATCAGCCCGATTATTCCAATGAGGATAGCTAATCCGAGCGTTGATTGAATGACTGATGTCATGCTCTTGCTTTTGCCCTGTCCTATTATACGTGCAATTACCACATTTACACCTGCAGATAATCCGGAAGACAGAGATACGATCAGAGCTATAATTTCTCCATTTGTGCCGACGGCAGCCAGCGCGGAGGGTGTATCAAAATAGCCGACAATTGCGGTATCTGCTGAATTGAACAGCTGCTGGAGCATGCTGCTGAAGGCAATAGGAAGCGTAAAAAAAAGAATATTTTTATACAGCGGTCCGGTCAGCATATCTATATTTCTGCAGTGCATAATATCAGCTCCTTTTAAAGTATGAAGTCTTGGCCGAAGGCTTTTGACCAGGACATCGAAGTATTATCTTGTAATATTGTAATCCTGCTATTAAAATGAATAAAACGAATATAGCAAATGATAAATATCGAAAAAGGGAATATTAATAAGATGGATTACAATCTCCAGAAATATCTTGCTTTTGTGGAAACTGTAGATAAAGGAAGCTTTACGAAAGCAGCTGACACTTTGAACTATGCACAGTCTACTGTCAGCAAAATGATTGCTGATCTGGAAAAGGAATGGGGAATCTCCTTATTGGAGCGTAATAAAAAGGGGGTTTGCCTGACCGCCTCCGGGGAACAGCTTCTGCCCTATGCAAGGAAGATTTTAAGAGCTTTTGAGGAAATGCAGCAAAAGGTACATGCCATTAACGGCATTCAGAACGGCACGGTTAGGATCGGTACCTTTTCCAGTGTGGCTATTAACTGGCTGCCAGATATATTTGCAAAGTTTGAAAAGGATTACCCGGGTATTGATATCGAAATTCTTCTGGGAGACTATACAGAGGTAGAAAAATGGATAGCCGAGGGACGCGTAGATTGTGGTTTCCTCAGACTGCCTGCAGGCAGCAGCTTTGATGTGATTTCATTGATGAAGGATGAATATAAGGCAGTGCTGCCCATGAATCATCCTCTTGCTGAAAAGGAGCTGTTGGATTACAGTGACCTGAATGATCAGCCATTTCTATTGCTGGAGCATGGCGGCAAAACAGAGGTATCGGATCTGCTGGAAAGGTATAATGTACATCCAAATATTCGTTTTACCACATGGGAGGATTATGCAATTATGTCGATGGCCGAGAAAGGCCTGGGTATAGGAGTGCTTCCTGATCTGATTTTAAAACGTATCTCCTATCAGATTGCAATCCGATCATTTCGGACACCATATTATGGAGAAATTGTTCTTGCAATGAAGGACAGAACGCAAATGCCGCCGGCTGTTAAGAAATTTACTGAATATTTATCTGTTTAGCACCTTGCACAATTCAGCGTGAATTGACTGCCAGCAGTCAAATTCACGCTGAAATACTGTATATCTCTCTTATTCTTCCTTCTGCTCTTCTGCCTGTTTATCCGGCTTAGCCTCTGCTGCGCTGTCCTTCTTTTTCCTCCTGTGGGCTTTACCTATGGCAAACATAAATGCCCGAACAACAATGATCAGAATCGGAATGCCGAACAGCAGCCTTACAAGTGCATTGACAAACCAGCTGAAGGCATCAATAAAGGTTTCTCCAAGCTCGCTTCCAAGGTTATGCAGCATATCTGCAAAATCATCTATGAATCCCTGCGACTCCTCTGACACCTTACAGTCGATGTAAATATGAATGCTGGTGTAGTCAACCTGATTTTTAAGGACATTAAGCTGTGACTGATATGACTCTATATCTTCTGTCACGGCTGACAGCTCTTTCTCAATACTCATAACTTCTTCAACATTTGCGGCTGATGACAGGTATTCCTCATACTTTTTCTGCATCTCCTGCTTAACCTTCAGCCTGGACTCCACATCTACATACTGCAGCGTAACATCCTCTGTGGAATCTGATATGTTCTTAAGCTCCATACCTGAGCCCTTCAGCTTCTCGATTAATTCATCTGTTTTCTCAGACGGAACTCTCAGTGTCATGCTGCCTGAAGCATAATCACCGTATGAAGAATTATTATCCTCAACATATCCTCCGAGAGCTTCTGCTTCTGCTGAAACAGAATTGACCGCATCTGCGAGACCGTCACTCGACGGAATTGAAAAGGACATGCTGACAGTACGAATAAGCTTTCGTTCAGCCAGCTGCTCTGCTGTGCTCTCCTCTGCAGACGTCGAATAAAAGTTATCTGATGATTCTGCAGCGGCATAATTAAGGTTATCTGATGCTCCTATGGCAGCATAGTTTGACATTTTTGTCATCTGCGGCTCATATCCGCCGTATCCGCTGCTGTTGCTGTCAGCTGTGGATGTTGAAAACATGCTGCTGTGCAGCGGCGGATCACAGGCAGTCAGCAGGCAGGCCGACATCACAATCGGTATTATTATTTGCCTTCCGTGCATAATAACCTCCAAATAGCTTTAACAGAGAACTATGACTCGCATTTCATAAGGCAAAATCAATCTGCGCTTATGCACATCCGTCGGTTTTATTTGCCGAAGCCCTCTATAACAGTATCATTTGGCAGATAATCCCATGTACTGTCTGTAATCTTAACAGTCAGGCTGTTGTCACTGTCCCTGTAAATGATGCCTGACATCGGATTGCCGCTTGAATCCATGATGTCGAATTTCATCTTATGATCCTCAAAGGTTCCGACTCCCTCATCCATATTGCAGAGTCTTGTAATGAATATGCTGATATCAAAGGTGCCGTCATTCTTATCTGTTATGGTAAGACTGCTGCCGTCATCGCTATTTACATGCTCACCTAAGAAGTAGGTTTTGAGCTCATTTTCACGATCAGCTGCCGGATCGTCTGTTGCATCTCCCTGCAGAGATTCATAGATTTGTTCGGCATAAACCTGTATATCCATACCGTCAAGATCCGTTCCCATGGCTGACAGAGAGTACATTACTCCAGGCACTGCATCATACCAGTTAATTACCTGAACATCATCCTCATATTCACCGCCTACATAGCTGTAGGACTTTGCATCCATGCCCAGAACCTTGTCATCTGCTACATCAGCCCAGTCATAATACATGCCTGAGATGTCTGTAAATTCATCTGCAGCCTGCATCCTGTAGACCCAGATCTTGTCGTCCAGGCTATAGTCCATCTGGGCAAGCTTGTCCTCTGCCATATAGTAATAGTGAACATCTGTCGCACCCTCCGGCGGATTCATCTCAAAGCCCGTTGCAGCAAGTACACCTTCCTTATCTGAATCTGTCCAGGGATTAGGCATACCTATGGCATCCTCTGTCTCCTCTGATTCCTCTGTTTCCTCAGCTGCTGCTTCAGTACTCTCCTGTACGCTTGTCTCAGCTGTGCTCTCCTGTGCAGTCTTACTGCTGCAGCCTGCCGCCGTTAATGCAGCTGTGCCTATAACCGCAGCTGTCAGCACTAAAGTTATCTTTTTTCTCATAATCTGTTTTCTCCTCCCCGAATGCCGTCTCAAGATCTGATACGGCAATTCTTTAGCTCTACCTGCCTGACAAAGCCGCATTAAGGAAATACTATGAAAATGCTGATTTAATCAATATTTCCCTTGTTGAATCTGCGTTTCCTTAACCCGATCTTATCCCTGGCTTCTGCACAGTTTAAGGACATATATCAGTGTCCTTAAATTGTGCGCAAATTATATCACAGTGCCGAATGTTATATATTACTATAGTATGAATTTTGATGAATTAATATATTAAGGAAACGCTGATTAAAGCGTTTCCCACGCCGGATTTATGCTGCGAAGCA
>CAVALT010000032.1:0-10883 GCA_963589455.1 Clostridiales bacterium | reverse complement strand
TCGACGGTAACACGGTAATCCTTGGGTTCATCCTTAATCTCGGTCACTGTGCCGATTCCGAATTTGGAATGCAGAACACGGTCGCCTGCCCTATATTCCGGAAGCGTCTTCGCAATGCCGCCTCCGATGCCGCGGCTGACTCCCTTTATTCCGTTAAGAGCCGAAATACCCTGGCGTTTGCCTGACCTTCCTGCAGGAGTATCATCCAACGAGCCAAAGCGCCTCGGGCCGCTGTTGTCATATGCATTATACGCACCTCCGGCCTTTATGCTGCCGACTCGTCCGCCGTATGAGCTGTTGCCGGAAGAATGACTGCTGTAGGGATCATTTTTATAGAGCTCACCGCCAAATCTTGAGTAAATGTCTCCGGCTTCGCTTCCGTTCTGGCTGTATCTGTCAGTATATCCGCCGCTTCCGTACCTGCCGGCAGTTTCTCCTCCGATGCCTCCGCCGCCGAAGCCTGCATACTCACGCTCATGTCTGTCATATCCTCCGGAATATCCGGAAGCTCCTTCAGAGTATCTGCCAGAGGAGAATCGGCCTCTCTCTCCGTCACTGTATCTGCCATGCGAAAAGCCGTATTCCATACTGCCCTCATAGCCTCCGAAGCCTGAAAATGCCTCATGCCCCTCGCCTCTGCGATAATGTGCACGCCTGAAATGCTTTTCAGCCATGTCATCAGGAATCTCGTCGATAAAGCGGGACGGCCTCATTGAACGTGTTTCTCCGTTTATCATGCGTTCACAGGCAGAGCTCAGATGAAGCACGCGCCTTGCTCTTGTAAAGCCTACATAGCAGAGCCTGCGTTCCTCCTCAATCTCCTCATCCGGATCAAAGGCATTTATCGCAGCGGCAGACGGAAAAAGTCCGTCCTCCATTCCGCAAAGATATACAGTATCAAATTCGAGTCCCTTTGCAGCATGCAGAGTCATCATGGTGACAGCATCTTCATCAGGATCTGTTCTGTCTATATCCGATACAAGGGAAATGTCCTCAAGAAACAGGGATAAAAGCTCAACCGGATCAGTTAATTCGTCTATGCTCTCAAAGCCCTCATTAAGCATCTCGGGCATTCCGTCACTGCCGGCTGATGTTCCGATTTGTCCCAGGTCCGATGATAACCATGGAACCTCCGCTGTCTCAGAAGCTGCGGAAAATGTATCCGGGGATCCTGTATTCAAAGCTCCGGCACTGACTGCTCCTCCAAAGGTATCACTGAAGTCAACAGCCTTGTTTATAAGCTCTTCAATATTTTCAAATCTGGTTTCGGCACTTACCGGATCATCCTTTCTGAGCTCATCTGCATATCCGCTTTCATCGCGCACCTGCTCTATAAGACCTCTTATACTGCCGGATTCCCTGTACTCTGATCTGAAGTGCTCTATCATGCTTACAAAGCCCTCAAGCTTTTTTGCTGCATTTCCAATGCCGGCGATCTCACGGCAATGCTTTAAGGCTTCATAGAAGCTTATGCCCTGCAGTGCGGCATAGGCGCTCACTCTGTCAACACTTGTCTGGCCGATTCCACGCTTTGGAATATTGATTATCCTGCGGCATGCAAGATCATCAACTCCGTTTGCTATCACACGAAGATATGAAAGTATATCCTTGATCTCCTTACGCTGATAGAAGTTGACTCCGCCTACCATAACATAGGGGATTCCCTTCTGTACGCATTTTTCCTCAAGGACACGCGACTGGGCATTTGTGCGGTACAGTATAGCCTGGTTCTTAAGCGGAACGCCGTGCCTTGCATTATCAGCCGCCTGTCTTACTATGGCATCAGCCTCAGCACCGGCAAATTCATATTCGTTATAATCAGGAAGCACACCCTCTTCATTTTCAGTCCAGAGGCGCTTATCCTTACGGCTTTTATTATTCCGGATTACCTCATTGGCCGCATTCAGTATGCTCTTAGTTGACCGGTAATTCTGCTCAAGCTTAACTGTTCTTGCTCCCGGAAAGGTCTTCTCAAAGCTCAGTATATTGCCTATATTGGCGCCTCTGAACTTATATATGGACTGATCATCATCACCTACAACGCAAAGATTGCCGTATTTTGCGGAAAGCAGACGAATAAGCTCAAACTGTACATTGTTGGTATCCTGATACTCATCCACCATTATGTAGCGGAATCTGTCCTGCCAGAATTCGAGAACCTCCGGGAATTTCCTGAAGAGCTCAACAGTTCTGACCAGCAGATCATCAAAATCCAGAGCATTATTGGCCTTGAGTCTCTTTTCATATTCGGTATAGACCTTTGCGGCATTTATCTCATATATATCAGAGGCTTCAGAGGTATAGGCAGCTGCATCCACCATATCATTCTTCTGCGAGGATATGATGCTCTGCATGGCCCGCTCCTTATAGCTCTTTGTATCTATATTAAGCTCCTTTATGCACTGGCGGATAAGCGTTTTCTGATCATCACTGTCATATATCGTAAAATCACGGTCATAGCCAAGCTTATCTATGTCACGGCGCAGGAGCCTTACACACATCGAGTGGAAGGTTGAGACAAAAACCGAAGCAGCAGCACTGCTGTCCAGCAGCCTGTCAACTCTCTCCCTCATCTCACTTGCAGCCTTATTAGTAAATGTAATCGCAAGTATATGCCATGGCGCAACGCCTCCCTCAATGAGGTAGCCTATCCTGTGTGTGAGTATCCTCGTCTTGCCTGAGCCGGCACCGGCCAGCACCAGAAGCGGTCCCTCCGTGCACTCTACGGCCTCTCTCTGTCTGTCATTAAGCCCCTTTACAAGCTCTTCTCTGTTCATTCAGCTATTCCATCCTTAAGTTATGGCAATTGTTCAGCACTGCAGCTCGGTGTCACTGCAGCTCTCTTCATAAATTTAAGGAAACGCTGATTAAAGCATTTCCTGCACCGGATTTACACCGCGAAACAGCAGCTGCTTCCGTTTGTTCTGAACAATTACCGGTTATGAAACATTTATAAAGCACAAATGCAGCTGCATATTAAATGCAGCTGCATTCAAAGGAAAGTCTTATTTCTTCTTTGCTGTAATCGAGTTGTACTTAGGAACAAGCAGCTCCTTGCCTCCCATATAAGGTCTGAGCACCTCCGGAATCTTAACCGAGCCGTCTGCCTGAAGATTGTTCTCAAGGAAGGCGATAAGCATACGCGGCGGTGCAACGCAGGTGTTATTAAGTGTCGTTGCAAGGTGATTGCCCTTCTCCTTTGACTTGATCCTAATCTTAAGTCTGCGCGCCTGTGCATCTCCTAAGTTGGAGCAGGAGCCAACCTCAAAATACTTCTTCTGTCTCGGTGACCACGCCTCTACATCACAGGACTTAACCTTAAGATCAGCAAGATCTCCTGAGCAGCACTCTAACTGTCTTACTGGAATATCAAGTGTACGGAAGAAATCAACTGTATTCTTCCAGAGAACGTCATACCACTTCATAGCCTCCTCAGGCTCGCAGACAACGATCATCTCCTGCTTCTCAAACTGATGTATGCGGTAAACGCCTCTCTCCTCAATACCATGTGCTCCCTTTTCCTTTCTGAAGCATGGTGAATATGAGGTAAGTGTCAGCGGAAGCTTCTCCTCCGGTATAGTCTGATCTATGAAGCGTCCGATCATGGAATGCTCTGAGGTGCCGATAAGATAGAGATCCTCGCCCTCGATCTTGTACATCATGGCATCCATCTCAGCAAAGGACATTACACCGTTAACAACCTTGGAACGGATCATATACGGCGGAATTACATAGGTAAAGCCTCTGTCTATCATGAAATCTCTTGCATATGCTATAACAGCCTCATGCAGCCTTGCAATATCGCCTAAGAGATAATAGAAGCCGTTGCCTGCTACTCTGCCGGCAGCATCCATATCTATGCCCTCAAAGCTCTCCATGATATCTGTATGATACGGAACCTCAAAATCAGGCACAGCCGGCTCACCGAAGCGCTGAACCTCAACATTGAAGCTGTCGTCTTTTCCTATCGGAACCGACGGATCAATGATGTTAGGTATAACCATCATCTTCTTTGTGAGCTGCTCATCAAGCTCTGTCTGACGTGCAGACAGACTGTCTAAAAGCTCTCCGTCCTTGCTTACCTCGGCCTTGGCCTTCTCAGCCTCTTCCTTAAGACCCTTGGCCATAAGAGCTCCAATCTCCTTGGAGATCTTGTTTCTCTTTGCTCTTAAATCATCTGCCTCCTGCTGAACACTGCGAAGCTCGGCATCAAGTGCTATGCACTCATCAACAAGCGGAAGCTTCTCGTCCTGAAACTTCTTCTTAATGTTCTCCCTGACTGCATCAGGATTCTCTCTGACAAACTTGATATCTAACATATCTGCTCCTTAATTCCTCCGTCTCATGCTGAGACAGGTCCCCTTAATATATATACCTTTATACGGCAAAATCAGAGTAATTTTACCACCTGGAAAATTATGAGTCAATCCGATACCGAACACCGAACAGCTGCGCCGAACAGCAATAACGGCAGAGACTGCTTATCTGCTGTAATCTCGTGCGCCGAATATGCCTGTTCCTACGCGTACCAGCGTGGATCCCTCCTCAACGGCAACTATATAATCTCCGGTCATGCCCATGGAAAGTATCTGCATGTCTGCATCCGGGATTCCGAGTGCTCCTATCTGATCGAACAGCTGTCTGAGGCTGCGGAAATACGGCCTGTTTGTTTCAGGATCCTCTGTAATCGGAGCTGAAGTCATCAGTCCGCACACATGTATATTGGGCATTGCTGCAGCTGTCCTGACTGCATCTGCTGTCTCCTCAGCTGTAAAGCCCCATTTACTCTCCTCACGAGCTATGTTTACCTCAAGCAGTATACGTGCAGTAAGCTTGTTTTTCTCTGCCTCCTTCTGTATCTGCTCTGCAAGCCTCAGGCTGTCCACAGAATGTATCAGGCTTACCTTATCTATAATATATTTGACCTTGTTTCTCTGAAGATGGCCTATCATATGCCAGTCAACACTGCTGCCAAGCTTTGAGTATTTCTCCTCAATCTCCTGGACATAGTTTTCGCCGAAGGCTCTCTGTCCTGCCTCCATGCATTCTCTCATCATTTCAACAGGCTTAGTCTTGCTGACTGCAAGAAGAGTCACCTCTGACGGCTCTCTTCCTGCCCTCTGACATGCCTCTCTTATATTTTTTCTTACCTCTTCAAGATTATCTCTTATCATCCTTCCGCCTCTTTAAAGCACTGCATAAATTTTGCAGTATTGTCAGCAGCATCTCCCTTAAATACTGCAGATCCTGCTACAAACACATTTGCCCCTGCCTTTATAAGCTCTCCAACATTTGAAAGCGTCACTCCGCCGTCAACCTCGATATCGACACAAAGCCCCCTGGAATCAAGCATTTCCCTGAGCCTTGAGATCTTATCTGTTACATACGGAATATAGCTCTGCCCTCCAAAGCCAGGATTTACACTCATGAGCAGCACCATGTCAAGCTGTCCGATTATATCCTCGAGCACCGACACCGGTGTTGCCGGATTAAGAACAACTCCTGCCTTAAGGCCGCATTCCTTTATTGCCTGAACGGTCCTGTCCAGATGCCTGCAGGCCTCGTAATGCACCGTGATGATATCTGCCCCGGCATCTGCAAAATCCTTAATATATCTGACAGGCTCCTCTATCATAAGATGAACATCAAAGACCTTGTCAGTGCACTTTCTTATGGATTTAATTACCGGTATTCCGAAGCTGATGTTGGGTACAAACATGCCGTCCATTACATCAATATGTATGTATTCTGCTCCCGCTTCGGATATCAGTCTTACTTCATCACCGAGCTTTGAAAAATCAGCCGACAGAATAGATGGTGCAAGTATATAATTCACTGGTTTACCTCTCATTTTCCTTAAGCTCCTCATATATGAGCTTATAGTTTTCGTAACGCTCCGCCGGAATCTCTCCCCGGCTTACAGCCTGTTTGACCGCACAGATGCTCTCAGCCTCATAGATGTGGCTGCAGCCTGTAAATCTGCACTTGTCATAATATTCATTAAACTCCTCAAAATAAAAGCCGAGTCTGTCCTTATCCACACCGGTAACATAAAGTGAGGTAAAGCCCGGTGTATCCAGCACATAGCTGTCTGCATCTATCGTAAAGAGCTCAGTATGCCTGGTCGTCTGTTTGCCTCGTCTTATCTTGGCTGACAGCTCTCCTACCTCCATGCATACTCCGTCATTAAGCTTGTTGGTAAGCGAGGACTTGCCAACACCCGAGGGTCCGGCAAACACCGTGGTTCTGCCCTTAAGCTGCTCCCTGATAAGTGCGACATCAGCTTCATTTTCAGTTGAGCCGCAGATAACCTTATAGCCGGCATGCTCATAGATATCTCTGTAATGCTCCATGAGCCTGCCGCGGTTAAGATCAGCTTTATTCAGGAAAATGCTTACCGGTATATCCTGCATGCCCATATATATCAGGAACCTGTCCAGAAGATTGGTATTGAGATCTGGTTCGCGCACGGCAAACACGACCATGGCCTGATCTATATTGGCAACAGCCGGACGTATAAGCACATTCTCGCGGTCCAGTATCCTGGTGAGGCTTCCTTCTCCTGAAGCCTCACTCAGCACCTCGAACTCTGCATTGTCACCGACAAGCGGCTTGATTCCCGTTTTTCTGAAAATGCCTACGGCCCTGCAGGAATACACTCTGTCCGTTTCAGGTGAATGTATATAGTAAAAGCCGCCTATTCCCTTAATAATTTTGCCATTCATCGGTTTGAAAACTTTATAACATAGGAGCTGTAAATAATTCCGTTGTCTGCTCCGTAAACCTCAACCGTGCCTTCGCTTACTCCGTACGCACCCTTAATATTTCTGTAGGATACAGGAATCTTGGTTCCGGGTGCCACCGGTATCGGCTCGCTCAGCGAGGTGTATTCCATAGACCCGTCAACCCTCTGAGCGAGTCTTACTGCTACCATAATGGTTCCTGATGCACCCGGTCCCGAGGCATCGCCTACCACACAGGTTGTATCTATGCTGCCGTAATAGCCTTCCGTAGCCTTACTTGTAACAGTACCTGAGGCTGAACCAAGCAGGGTATCATCGCTGTCATTTATGGTGCTGACAGCCTCAGAGGCATCCTCAAAGGTGGAGCCGTCGGAGATACTGTAATCAGAGCCTACACATACGGTAACGTCGATGCTTGAGCCCTTCTTGACATACTTATCAGCCTCAACCGACTGAGTAAGCACATCTGTCGGAACACCATCTGCAGAATTAACTGCCGTTATCCGGCCCAGCGACAGATTATTATTCTTAAGCTGCTGCTCGGCATCGATTACTGAGGTATTGCATATATCAGGCATAACAACATAGTCATCCTTTTTGCCATAGCTTAATATAAGCTTTATTCTGCGCTTGCCGTCATCCGTTTTGCCGTCATCACTGCAGCCTGCTACTCTGTCCTCTGCAACCTCCTCTGAGAAATCACGGTCAACCTCATCGCTTACAGCCATTCCTGCATCCTCGACAGCCTTGACCGCTTCCTCCTCTGTCATATTCTTCAGATTATCAAGCACATAGTCATCCTTGGTTCCGAGAGAAACCGTAACATAAACCGTTGTATCCGCAGTCAGAACATCGTTGGCTGCAGGACTCTGCTTCATAACCGTACCCTTAGGATAGGTATCCGAATAATCCGTAGTCGAGGAATCCATGCTCATGCGTATGGATGCAAGCTGTGCTCTTGCCTCATCTACAGTCATTCCGATAAGATCAGGCATGACATCCTCACCCTGAATGCTGAGAGTATAATCCATGCCTGTTTCAGCAGACTCACTGCTGCTTTCGCCGGTTTCGGACTCAGACTCTGCCAGCTTTGATTCAGCTGCATCATGGGCTGTATGTCCTGACTTCAGGACGAAAATGCCTATAATTACTGCAAGCACTACAACTGCAGCCGTCACTCCGGCAATCAGAAGCTTTGTTTTTGAATCCTCATAGCTCTCAAGCAGGCCTCCCCTGCTTCCTCTGTGAGCATGACGCTTAACTGTATAATCATCATCAGAGCCATCCAGGAAATCCTCTGCCGGAGCAGCCTGTGGCCCTCCGCCTCCGGCAGCTCCGTCTGCTCCGGCTCCGCGGGCTGAAGCAGCATTATCATCGCTGTCTGAAATTCCCGAAGCTCCTGAAGCTGAGCCTACCATATTATCGGCTCTGTATTCATTTCCCTTAGCCGAAGACGGCTGTACATGCTGTGCATGTGCATCAGCTGCAGAGGCTTCGTCTCTTAACGCTCCGTCAATATTTGCACCGTTGCTGCCTGAGCTGACCTTATCACCTGCTCCCGCAGCTCCTGCCGAATATCCTGCTGCATTTTTATCCTCTGCGCTGCCGCTCTGTCCGCCCTTCAGGCTGCCTGAGGCTACAGAATCATACAGCCTCACAAAATGTCCGTCCGGCTCTGCTGCGGCATGCTTCAGATCCTCGATAAGCTCCTCGGCTGACTGATATCTGTCCTCCGGAGCCTTTTTCGTGGCCTTGATAATAATATCATTGAGTGCCGGATATATGCCGCTGTTGTATACAACCGGCGGCACCAGGGCATCCTGCAGATGAGCCATTATGACATTCTGTGCATCCTCTCCCTGATACGGAAGCCTTCCGGTTATCATCTCATACATGGAAATGCCGAGAGAATAGAGATCCGAACGTGCGTCGGCCTCCCCGTTTGCCGCCTGCTCCGGAGCAATATAATGTGCAGAGCCTATGACAGGCTGTCCGGCGCTGTCAGTGCTCGCTGCCTTGGCTATGCCGAAATCTCCTATCTTAATGCGGCCTTCCTTTGAAATGATTATATTCTGGCTCTTGATATCCCTGTGTATTATTCCGTTTCTGTGAGCCTCTCCGAGTCCCTCTGCGGTCTGCAGGGCTATCCCTATGGTTTCCTTATTGGATAAGCGGCCCTTTCTTGCAATATAATCACGCAGCGTTATGCCCTCAACAAGCTCCATGACAATATAGTGCCTGTCATTGCTGTTGACTATATCATAGGCTGCAACAATATTTGAATGTGAAAGCTTTGCCGCCGAGCGTGCCTCATTTTTAAAACGCTCGATAAACTCAGCATCCTTTGAATATTCGCTTTTAAGCAGCTTAACAGCTACATCTCTCTCTAATTTTAAGTCTCTTGCCCTGTAGACAGTAGCCATGCCGCCCTGTCCTATCTTTGAGACTATTCTGTATCTGCCGTCAAGTATGTCACCGTTATTAAGCATTTATATCACCATCTCCGGATTGAATGAATATAGGTCAAAAGCATTAAACCCAACATCATTCATATTTGATAAGTATGACTGCTATGTTATCGTTTCCGCCGTTTTCATTGGCCGCATCTATCAGTGTATTTGCCTTATACTGCAGGCTTCCGTGGCCTGAGATTATTGCAAATATTGCATCGTCATCCACCATGTTGGTAAGCCCGTCCGAGCAGATAAGGATATAGTCATTCCTGACAAGGTCAACCTCGAAATAATCTGCTCTTACGCTGTCCTCTATACCCACGGCTCTGGTTATTATGTTCTTCTTTTTGTTATATTCCTCGGAGAATCTCACCATCTTGCCGCCTGCAACCTGTTCCTCAACGTAGGAATGGTCGCGCGTAACCTGCGTGATACCGTCTCGGATAATGTACAGCCTTGAATCTCCCACATTTGCAGCAGTAAGTATGCCGTCACGGATAACTGCTGCCACCATAGTGGAGCCCATACCGTTCAATGCAGGATCAGAATGGGACTTTTCGTAAACAAGAGTATTGGACATGCCTATGGCACTTCTGAGCACCTTGACTATATCCGGGTTTTTGTTTCTGGATATATAGCCAACCATAGTCTCAGTAAGATATTTGGACGCAAAGTCCCCGCTCCTGTGGCCTCCCATGCCGTCTGCCAGTATAAACAGATTGGGAAATGCGCCTACAGGCTCGCTGCTTTGGAAAATATAGTCCTGATTGATCTGCCTTTTTCTGCCGATATCAGTTAATGCCTGAACCTGCATTTTTAATGTGTCTCCTTCTCAGCTGTCCGCACGCAGAGCTTATATCTCTGCCCATCTCTCTTCTTACGGTTGCATTTATGCCGTTCTGCTCAAGTATCTGCCTGAAATGCTCAACCCCGGCACGGTCAGGACTCTCATAATCCCTCTCCTCTATCGGATTAACCGGGATAATGTTAACATGAAATGCTCCCTCTCTGCTCTTAAGGCCTCCCGCAAAGGCTTTAAGCCTCTTTACAAGGGCATGAGCCTCGGCATCGCTGTCATTGACTCCCTTGACGACAGAATACTCAAAGCTTAAGCGTCTTCCTGTTTTATTATAATAAACTCTGCAGGCCTCAAGGACCTCAGAAAGCTCATATCTGTTAGCTATCGGCATAATCTCACTGCGCTTTTCCTGAGTCGGCGCATGAAGGCTGAGTGCAAGAGTCACAGGAAGTCCCTCCTCTGAAAGTCTTATTATGCCCGGTATTATACCGCAGGTGCTCAGTGTAATGTTTCTTGCGGAAATATTGGTGCCGTCAGCATCCGATATCATATGCAGGAATCTTACAACCTCATCGTAATTTTCAAGCGGCTCACCCGAACCCATTATAACAATGTTGGATATGCGTTCTCCGAGATTTTCTTCAATCCTGTATACCTCTGCAAGCATCTCTGCCGCGCTTAAGCTCCTCACACAGCCGTCAATGGTTGAAGCACAGAACCTGCAGCCCATGGCACAGCCCACCTGTGAACTTATGCATACAGAGTTTCCGTGCTTATACCTCATGAGCACAGCCTCGATAATATTGCCGTCGTGCAGGGCAAAAATGTACTTTCTGGTTCCGTCAAGCTTTGATATCAGCACATCCTCAGCCTGCATCACAGTAATAT
>CAVALT010000031.1:0-11065 GCA_963589455.1 Clostridiales bacterium | reverse complement strand
TCGAATTTGCTCCGCAAATCCTCGATGTGGCCGGCCAAAGGCCCTCCGGGCCTTGTCCGCCTTCAGTATTTCAGTATGAATTTGCCTGCAAGCAGTCAATTCATACTGAAATACTGAAGGTGCTGAACAGATACATATTATGATACCAGAGTCAAAAGCATGAATAAAGAAGCCATTTTTCTCGGAAAAATATGCTGTTTATGAATGTTTTTTAAGATTGTGGAAATACAAAGTGCGCAGCACTCCGGTATCAGTTTGGGCAAAACATTTCTGTCCTCAAAGGCATTATATAAAACGTGCCCGGCGCATTCTGCCGCCGGGCACATTCATCCGTGTTTAAGAAAAGCTGATTAAAGCGGTTCCGATGCCGGATTCACACTGCATAGAAGCAAATTCCTTTGCAGCTCAGTGCGTTCATCCATCCATCGGAGTATTCAGGGAAATGCTGATTAAATCAGCATTTCCCTGACCTCTTTTAGCTCTGTCAGTTGTCAGTGCTCAGTGCTCGAGCATAAGCGTGTTAAGCTGGCCTGTCCATGCTCCATCAGGACCTACATAGTATCCGTCCGGTGTTTTAGTCGAAGACAGCATCGCACCTAAAGGTCCGCCGCTCATGGTATCAAAGTAATACCATTTGCCGTTGATATAATGCCAGCCGGTTACCATGTGACCGAGCAGGTTGTCGCTGTACTCCCACAGATAATACCATCTGCCGTCAGTATCCTTATACCAGCCCGTCAGCATATATCCATCAGCACCAAATCTGAACCAGTCGTACTGTGACTGACTGCCTGTTGCATACGGGTTATATACATATGCCCATTCGGATGCATATCTTCTGCCGTTTGCCGTAAAGGTCCAGCGGCCGTTCTCATTAAGCTTCCATTCACCTCTTATAGCTCCCCTTATCGGTGAACCATATCCGGCTAAGCTCTGAGAGCCTCTGTTTCTTACACTGCTTCCGGAGCTTATGTTCTTATCTGTATCCGTATTGCTGCCCTTTACTGTCAGCTTCAGTGAAGCTCCGATGCCAAGCTGAGGATAATATACCGATATAGTGCAGGTTCCGGCCTTAAGGGCATGCAGTACTCCGTTTTCATCAACATAAGCTACGGTAGGATCAGATGAGCTGTAGCTTGGATTATCTGCAACTGAGCTCCATGGCATGAGCTGCAGTGTAAGCTGCTGGGTATCTCCCTGATTAAGCGTAAGCTTATCTATACCGTCATTGATTACACATAGCACCGGTCTGTTCGGTGTAAGGCTCGGATATACAGAATCAAGCTCTGTACCATTGCTGTATGCAGCTGCCTTGAGCATTATGTGGCCTAAGGAGTCAAAGCTGTCGGCTGTCGGCTTAAAGCTGAACTCTACATGCTTAGACTCACCCGACTTAAGTACTCCCACATACTGCTGCTGCAGCTCGCTTTCCTCAGCATTTTTATAATTAAACAGCTTGAGGATAAGATCCTTGAAGTCGGCATTGCCTATATTGGATACATCTGCACTTACTGTAATCTTCTCTCCGTCGAAGCTTATGTTATGGCTGTCAAAGCGAAGCTTCGCAGAAACCGGAATCTTTACATAGCTTACTACCTCATTGCCATAGCCGCCTTCACTTACTGTTACACGCAGCCAGCAGTCTGTAAGGTCTCTGTCAGGAACAGTCCAGTTTGCCGATATGAACTTTTTTTCTCCGGCTCTAATCAGCGAGCTGTCATCTTCCTCCTTATATACATCCTGCTTAATGACCGTCTCCTGATCCGAATCAACGATATCAATCGAGATATTATAGCCCTTTGCATCAAAGAGGCCGTGATTCTCAATATCAAAGCTTACGGTTGCCTTCTCATTTTTTACAAATGACTCTGAGAATTCATAGCTGTCCTCGTCAACTCTGATTGAACCATCCGGTTCAAAGTAATAATACACCAGTGCGTTGTCATTCACAGCACCGTTAACAGCTTTAATATCGTCTCCTGTACCTTCGATGCTGATCTTGAAGTTGTTGGCCACTACATACATGTTTCTCTGAGCATCCATGCAGACATCAAATTCATCAAGATAATCATCATCGTCATCGTAATCCGTAGTAATCATCACAGGCTTTGTGAATCCGTACTCCGGCCTGCTCTTCGTGATGTAGTCTGACGAATCCTGATCCGATGAATCCTCGTCTGACAAATCCTCTTCTGACGGCAGTCTGAATCTGAAGCCGTAAAGCTCTGTTCCGAGATGCTCCGGAGTGCTGCAGGAATCTGTATACAGTATATAGACATCTGTACCATCATATGCAAGCTTATACTCACCGATGTTTGCATTGCTTCCGTCATCGCTCACATCAAGCATATAGCGATGTATGTTATCATCTGAAAATGCTCCGAAGATTGTACTGCTGTATGCATCCTTTGCAAATGCATCTGTGGATACAGCATTAAGTATCTTCTTCTGCTCATCCTGTGAATAATTTTCATCCTTGTCTGCCTTTGCAAATTCATTCGTATAGAGGTTTGCGTAATAGCTCTTAAGCCTGCCTGATACCTCATCGTACTTGGTTTTATGCCATTCGATGCCGTTTGCACGCCATCCTGCATTGCCCGCGCTGCCGCTCATGATTCTCCATGCACGCGGATTATTGCCTGCATCAAGCTCATTGTCCACAGCTATGCTGTTCCTGAGAGTCTTAAGGAGGCTGATAGTTCCGCTGCTTAAGCCGAGGGCATTAAGATCAAGCTTACCTGCTGCATTAACTGCTGCACCTGCTTTAGTATATTCAGTCGGCGTAGCCTTTGCTTTAACAGTTCTCCTTGTGTAGTTAGTCGGTGTAGCTATGCTGCCGGACTTCACTGCAGATGCATTCTCAGTGGCTGTTCCCTGATCTGTATCACCAAGACCTTCACGGGTATATAATTCGCTGATGCCGTTTGTGCCAAGCATGGTCTGCAGAGACTCTGTCAGGTCTGCTAGTACGAATTTATGTCCGTCCTCAATCCAGGATGCGTAGAGCCTTCCTCCAAGCAGATTAAGCTGCGGGCTGGACTGAATTACCTCATTATTGCTCTTGTGGCTGTTATTGTCACTGTCAACATAGCTTTCCTTATAGCTTGTTATCTTAATAGGATAATAGCTCTTTTTATTTGTTGTGTCATATATATCCAGATAGATATATCTGTCTGAGTCTGTTTTTACATTGCAGTCTGTATCAATAGTATAAATTGCAGCCAGGTACTTGACATCAGACCTAACAGTTCCTTCTAACTGAGTGGCTGTTGCCGGGCTTCTGAACTCATTAAGCGTAAAGCTCTTAACCCCGTAATCTGTAATAACCGGATCCTTAATCGCCACGCCTTCATCATCATACTCTGTGCTGATGCTTATGAACTGCTCCTTGGAGATATTTTCTCCGTTAAGATCACAGGTAACATAAGCCATTGTGCTGTACAGGCTGTTCAGATCAGTCAGCCTGGATTCATCATTAAGATCATAGGCTCTTGATACATCACGCTTAAGGTAGGTACAGTATATCGTATCTCCCTGCATGGTAAGCTTAGGATACAGATTGAAGAACCTGTTCTGCTCACCTTCGTAGGAGTCTGCGTCATCCTGCAGATCGAAGGGATCACCCATCTTGTCATTTAATACGTTATAGAAGGCTCCGCTTATCTTAAACAGCTTATACTTATCGGTAAAATTGTCGCTGTTTGAGGCTTCAGATACACTGGATCTTGCATTAGCCCATACTATAAGTACCCTGTCATCATCAACCTTCATTACATCAGGGGTGGTGTCAAAGGTTCCGTCATCAGCTATAGGCTCAGGCTCAGACCAGGTTGTGCCTGTTCTTACAGCATAATAAACGGCTGACTCACCAGGATTCTCCTTGGATGCGCCAAGGAACACTGCAAGCTGCCTGTTCTTGCCTATCTGTATAAGCCTTGATCTTGTATGCTCTGCAGCCGGCTGAAGCAATACGGTTCTCTCCTTCAGTGTCGGTATGCTTCTGAGCATTGTGTCATCGTCCGCATCCTCATCATATCCTGCGAAATCAGAGAAATCATCTGTTCCCAAACCTACGCTTCTGAACCGGAGCTTTGAGCCGTCCTCAGCCTCAGCTGATGACATATACAGATCAGCCTCAGCTGATGACATATACAGATCATCCTCATCCTCCGTCTGTGCATCCGAATCAGATCCGTCTGCATCATCGTAAACAGCCTTAAAGCCACTGCTTCCGCCTGCGGAAGCTGCCTTAAGAGCATTTTTGTCAGTTTTTTCAACTGTGCCTCCAAGGAAGGATACCGAGGTCTGATTTTCAAATTCACCAAATCCTACCTGGGCTTTAATCAGATCAATATCTCCGCTTGTTACTATCAGGTCAACGCCTACGCCTGCAGCGCATGCCAGCAGAAGTCCGTAGTTGTGCTCTGATTTGCCATTATCCGGTAAGTATACCCAGTCTATATCCATGCTTATACAGCCGTATACTCTGACACTTAAGCAGCCCTGTACTCCAACACCAGCTGCCAGCTTGCCGATAAAGATTCCCTCCATATTCCATTGGAAGCCATTTTCCATTATGTCTTTGACATTGCCGGAGGTGTTGTTGAAATCTCCTGCCTTTATGGCATCCTTTATGCCGCTGGTAGCCCATGCTGCAGTTGCAGCCAGCTGTACAGAGCCGGTCAGGTTGAGATAAATCGGTATATAGCCTACAACCCAATAGAAGGTCTTGGTATAACTAACCTTTCCGCCTATAGTTAACGCAAACAGTGACATTACAAAGTCATCCTGCTTGGCATCATATACAAATGACCATGACAGATTGACGCATGCCTGAACGGAAATCATACCATTCTGGGTCATCTCAGCTACTCTTCCGTCTGCCTGATCAGATCGCTCTTGCTCTTCCGGATGCGCCCTGTCGTATGCATCCTCACCCTTCTCAATGTCAGCAGTCAAATCTGCAACAAGTTTTCTTGACGCATCTCTTTTTGCTGCTGCCTGCTTATCGGTTTCGTCCGCCATGTTCTCCAATGCAGCCTCACGTCTTCCTAAGTTTACACGCTGGGCTGATTGATAATACTTATTAAATTTATCTATTTTATCCTGAGTTGAAAGTGCGCCCGGGGTATAATAGCCATCCATATTGGCACTGATAATATACATTGTATTATCAGCATTCTTGGTCTTGGTTAATGACAGTATACCGCTTGATGCACTTAAGGACGGTCTTCCTATAATAGGCAGATCTATATCCTTGCCAGGATCATAGCTAAGTGCCGCTTCCTTAGGCTTTACAATTTCATTTTCAACACACATGATGAGTCCGGTATCCATAGTCGGATAGACTATCTGCATGCTGATGTCAGGGTTGTCGCCGCCCTGCTTCTTTTCCTTATCTACTATATATGCATATATGCGGTCTCCGTTATTGAACCGCTCAAGCATCTTATCTATCTTGACCTCAAATACACTGTTGCTTACGCTTTTATCGTCATTAACCTTAGGCTTAGCCTCATAAACTCCGGAATTGATTCCGGTTGAGGTATATACCAGGAAGACAACCTTATCTATCTGTCTTCCATTTGGATTAATTGCTGCCGTAAGTGTAAGCGTATCGTCAAAGCAGTTGACCGTGTTGTCTCTGTGGTCAACCTTCTGGCTGTTCGCTGCATTATCATATTCGTAATCAACCGATACGAAATACGGTGCAGTTATCGGATAGGTTACAGCCAGCTGTCCTATGTCCCTGGTTCCTGCGGCTCCGAGCACAACCTCCTCTACCTGTGCATCATTTATTCCGTTATCTACGGCAATTGTAATCCTGTCGCCTTCTGCTCCCTTAATGCCTGCAAGGCTCAGCTTTGCATCTTTAGAAACAATTCCGCTGACTACGGATGCATACGGCGTCTCTGCTCCAGTTTTATTATCCTTAAGTATAGCCTGCGGTCCTGCGGTAAATGCTGTATAGCCGATCATCGGAACATTGCGGTATCCAAGTGCACTGGATCTGATTGTTGCGGCCTTCATTACGATCTGACCGCTGAGACTGTAATCCGTCACTGCACTCTTAAGCGTTTCCTCGGTTCCTACCGTATAGCGGTTGTCCGACTTATTCTTTCTGGCAATCAGATAATGCTTGTTGGTATTATAGGTCTTATTTGAAAGTCCCTCAGTTACTGTCGGACGGGTCACCTTGTCCTGTGATGCTGCTGTTGAATCATCCGTCACTATATCTATAGAGTAGCATTTGCCGGGCTCCGGTCTCATCCTCTCATACGGATCCTTGGCACTCGAATTAATGTCAAGGAAATATCTGCCCTTGAGCTCAGGATAGTCTGCCAGCGCAGCCTGAGGTATGACATTATCTACATGAACCTTGCTCTGACTTTTGCCGCTGTAGGTAATCTCGATACAGTTGTCATTTTCCTGCACGCAGGGTCTGATTATATAGCCCTTAACGCTGCCCGGAAGAAGTACTATCTCATTCTTATTTCTTACCGTATTGAAGCTGTAGCCTCCGTCAGTGGATACCTCATAGCCCATAACGGTAAATCTGCTTGAGGATGACACTGCCGTAAGATCAAGTCTGTCTCCTGCATGATAGGTAAGCTCACTGCCTTCCTTAAGCTCACTGTTCTTAAATGATACTCCGCTGTTAGTTATAGGAGTTCCTCCGTCAAGCACAGGCGCAGTGATCTTGACATTTACATCTATGTAATCAACTATCGGTGTGAAGCTCAGATTCTGATAGTAGCCATTAGATGACAGGCAGGAGCTGTCATTCTTAACATCTATGCCGTTTTCAGACTGAACTGTATCCAGCCAGTCGATAAAATAATTATCGAGCGGTACTGTAGCTATCTCCTCGAGCTTCTTAAGCTCCTTCTGCTTGCCGTCTGCTGAGTAATCCATCAGATCGGTTGTGGTTCTTTTGTCGCTGCTGATGAACTCCTTAAAATCATCAGGATAGGTTACTGTGCAGGTCTTGTTGCCTGAGCCCATGGTGATTTTATAGCCCTTAAGCTCACAGAACACATCGTCCTGTCCGTTTACAGTGTTTTTCTTTAATTTAAATACAAGGTTGGACTTTTCCTCATCTGCATTGACATAGACTGTTTTTGCCCGCTTGTCGTACAGCTGGTCTGCTCCGCTTGCTGCCTCGGTCTGAACCGGCACGGCATCAACAGTGGTGTCGAAGGATCTGAAGGTCTTGGCTGCCGGATTGTTGATCGTGACATTATATGCCTTATATATAGCTGCAAAGCCATAGTACTCTACATATGACTTGGGAGTATGCCAGTCGTTGTCTACAGCCTTTGCAAACGGGTAGATATAATCATAATTTTTAATCTTATTTCCCTTTATTATCCTGAGCGCAAGATCGTCTGTCACAGTCCTGTTAAACTGCCCTTTCTTGCTTCTTCCGTCTACATCGTTGCCGCTGGCATCCTTGTAAACAAAATTGGTATCCTGACCTCCGCCGAAGCTGGAGGTAGAAGCTATATCGGGGATAATTACCTGGTACAGCGGAGCTGCTACGATGCTCTTGCCTGTAGGTATCAGATTATATACGCCGCCCTTGTACCACATGGTTGTATTGTAATACTTCATGTTGCCGTGGGCATTGTTCCAGACTCCTTCGCTGTTCTGCGCCGAGTAGTATTCCTCTAAGGTTCCGCAGCCAAACGGCTTATTACCGTAGCTTCTGAGAGTATAGTCATACATGCCGCCATACTCCTGAGGTGTTGAGAAGAAATACTCGCCTACCTCAAGTGCCGGAGTGTATCCATTGTCATAGATCTTGCCCTTGACAGGTGCCGAGGTAATCTTTCCATTGACTATTGTGGCCTTATTGTAGTGTACCTCATAGCTTTTGCCGTGAAGTGTTATATTGAACGTAAGCTCACTGGATGTGTCCTCACTGTCACTGAGCAGTGATATGCCTTCATCAGTATCTGCAGCTGCTGCTCCGGCTTCATCGCTGAGCAGCATTATATCTGATTCGTCTGTTGCTTCCGTCTCTCCGTTATCCACATTAAGTACAGAGAGACCTCCCTTTGCGGCATTTCTTACTGCTCCTGCTATATGTGCGGTTGTAATTTCGCCTGAATCGGCTGCCTTAAGATCGGTAAGCTCCAAAGTAACCTCATGATCAACATTGAGCTTGATAACCTTCTGGGACTCATACGGAAGAAAGGCAACCTCTCCGAGTTCCGTCTCTTCTCCGGTGCTTGTGTCATAGGCGAGGAGCTGCGCAGTTGCCATAGACTTCTCTGCGCCTTCCTTTTTAACTGTGATTACAGCTGTATTGTCGGATGCATCATAGGTCTCCCTGTCAAATGATATTAAAGGAAGAACCTTTTCCTCATCGTCCTCTATGGTTACTGTAGCAGAGTTTACCTTATATGCCTCTGTGTTGGCAGAGTCTACTATATAGAGCGAGAACAATCTGTTTCCGTCTGATTCCTGATTGTCATATACGCGGAATTTAAGCTCGGCCGTATCCTCTCCCGGAGCAAAGGTAATAACCTGCTCGCAGGCATACGGAAGCTCAGCCATATAATCCGACATGATGCCGCCAAGCACCTGATCTGTCAGATCCGGATCGGAATATACGCTATCCTCGGTTTCTCTTGTGGGCTGTCCGGTCTGCTTCTCCTTAAGCACAGCCAGCGGGCTCTTATCAGATTCACTGTCCTCTGCATCGCCGGATCCGTCTGTATCCGATTCTGCAGTTGAGATAAGCTCAGCCTCTGATGTGGTCTTATCTGTCTCGTCGTCTGAGTATTCTGTAGCTGTGGCCTTGCTTATGAGCCTGTTGTACTCCTCCATACCCTTAACAACCTCAGACCTGTCCGCAGCATACGTACCGGTCTGCTTCATGCCGGTTAAGGTAAGCTTCTCCTCACCGCCGAGCTCTGTAGGCGTGGCCGTATCATATGTAGCCTCATACTGTCTAACAGTAAGATCCGAGCCCTGATGATCAGCTGTGTCAGCTTCGTCCGATGCAGCGGTGGCTGTTAAAAGCTGCATTACAGTTGCTGCTGTGAAGCCGATACTCTTATGTTTTCCCACAAGTGTATAGTCCTTGCCGTAGTCCGCGGTAAGGCTTATGGCATGGATGGTAACGGAGGCCTTTTTATCTATATCTCCTGTACGGTATATCGGCAGGCTGAATATGCCGTCACCCTCACTGACATTGACGCTGGCCGTGCCCAGATATACATAATTGCCGTCCTCCGGCACATCCTCAAGCATCTGACCGTTTATCTCAATGGTCTCAGGCATTGTCTCTGCAAAGGTTTGCAGCGGCTCTGCCAGTACCATTCCGGATATTAACAGCCATGATACAGCTCTTCTGATAAATCTCTTCATATGGTTCCCCTTAATGCATATGGTTACCTGACGGCAGATACCGTTCTTATTAAATCGATATCCGCGTCGTAATTATTAAGTAAATGCTGCTTAAATCAGCATTTACTTAATAGCTCCGCCGAATCGCACGGATTTGCAGACGAAATTGTTGCTTCGCAACGCAAATCCGGCGAAGGAAACGCTTTAAGCAGCGTTTCCTTAAGTAAATGCCGCTTAAATCAGTGTTTCCAACTGCAGAACAAGACTTTCTGTATGTAAATTCCCAGAAAATCAATTATTTTCATTAGATTTTAACTGTTTTTTCATGAAAATAATATATTTTTTTCGCATTTTATTTGGTTTTTACATTTTTCCGTGACGATGCCTTCTGCTGTACTGTCTGTCGTACTGTATCGGTCGGACGTTCCGCTTCTTTTTTATGCAAAAACTCTTTTTTGAGCAGCTGCTTTAGGCCTTGTTCAGCTTACTCTCTGCGCATAAACCACTCCTCAAGTGCATTGAGGTTCTCGTCCGAATGCTCTATCTCTCTGGCATATCTGTAGGCTGCCTCAATCATGCCGCCCTTGAAATCATTTGCCGCATTGATCTGAAGTATCCACCAGGTGCTGCTTATCGCAAGCATGGCCTTTGAAAATATCCAGCCGTCATACACAGCACCACAGAAATATGTATATATCCAGAACATCATAAGCTGTTCTGCCATAAGCTCCTGCTCCTCTGTAAGCTGAAGCTCCGCATCCCAGTGCTCCCAGGTACGCTCTGTAATCTCCTCCCAGTCTCCCTTAAGCACCTCGAGAGAGAACATGACAGAGAACATATTCTTATGAAGCGGCTCGTTGTTTACCTCAAGTGACTCGTCTATTGTATTGATGCCGTCAGCTTCCGGCACAGCTTCATTATCACTTTCTGAGACATTACTGTAATTGCAGGCTGACGATGCAGCTTCAGAGCCGATTTCATCCTTTCCGATGTCTGCTGCACTGTAATCACTGTCAGTTTCCTGCTCCAACATAACCTCTGCAGCTGTCTCAGAAGCCTTACTATAACTGCCTGCCACCGCTTCATCAATCTCATCCATATCGTCTGTATCGCAGGACTCCTCCGACAGCCAATCCGTAAGGTATTCCTCCATGCCCATGATATCATCGTTATCCACGCATGACTGAAGTCCATCGCAGAAGGCAGCAATAAGCACAGCCTTGTCTCTGAAGCTAAGCGTCCGTGTCTGAATAATGTCAAATATCCGGTCTCTTGCATCACAGAGCTTAGAGTAGAACAGATCATTGAATTCCTCATAATCATCGAAATTTTCCGCCTCCTCTGTTTCGTCCACGGTAAATGTGAGCCTGTCCTTATTGTCAAGTATCAGCCTTGCTGCCTCAGGACAGGACAGTGACAACGACCACTCTCTTACTCCGCAGAACTCCTCAACATGTCTCGGATACAGCCTGCAGGTATCGCATAAGGCTGACTCACCGAGGCTTCGCTGTATTGAACACAGTCCATCCTTATCCAGCATGCTGCAGCTGCCGTTTTCCTGATTAAACCACTGATTTACAAGATCCACACCATCTGCAAGCCGCCTGTTAAGCTCACTGTTCCCGGTATCCTGTGTATACTGCTCAATATGAGCATCATCTATCATGATCTGCCAGCCTCCGGAGCAGCAGCTCTCAGAACACGCTCC
>CAVALT010000030.1:9262-11079 GCA_963589455.1 Clostridiales bacterium | reverse complement strand
GCATAGCAGTATATTAGCACACTAAAGTGATGTTGTAAAGCAGTGATTTTGCTGTGGCTGTCCAGGTGCAGCCTCACTAAGGAAACGCTGATTAAAGCGTTTCCCACGCCGGATTTGCGCTGTGAAACAGCAAATTTCCTTGCAAATACGTGCGATTCGCCGGAGGCTGTTAAGTAAATGCTGATTAAATCAGCATTTATTTAACTATCCGTCCGTTATGCATCACCAGCACCCGGTCGCAGAAGGAATGCACCAATGCAGGATTGTGGCATATAAAGAGAAATGAAAGCCTGCTGCTCTGTTTCAGACTCTGCAAAAGCTCCATTATCTGCTGCTGTACCGTTGCATCAAGGGCACTTGTAGCCTCATCACAGATAAGAAGCTTCGGATTCATCACAAGTGCTCTGGCTATGGCTGCTCTCTGACACTCCCCGCCGGAGAGCTCATGCGGATACCTGTCCGCATATTCTGCTGAAAGTCCGCACTGCTCTAAGACCGAGCCAATTCTCATATTCCGCTCTGCGGAGGATAGCCCATTATTTATCAGGGCTTCCCCTATGCAAAAGCCTATCCTTCGCCTTGGGTCAAAGGATTCCGCCGGGAACTGAAATATCATCTGCATATCGCGGTAAGTCTGTCTCAGCGCCTTTCCGCCGGCCGTCGTTATATCACGGCCGTTAAACCATATTCTACCCTCGTCAGGCTCAGTAAGCCGCGTGATAAGCCTTGCCAGAGTACTCTTGCCTGAGCCGGATTCCCCGACAATACCGAGGGACTCGCCTTCTCTTATCTCCAGACTTACCTGATCAACAGCTGCAAAGCGTCCTCCGCTTCTGCTTTTATAATATTTTGTAAGGCTCTCTGCCTTTAATAATTCACTCATATACTGATACCAAGGTCAAAAACATCATCATAAATCGGTGAACTGCATCCCGCCTGCAGCCTTAGGCACCGCCGCAAGCAGCCTCCTGGTATATTCATGCTGCGGAGATTCAAGTACGTCCTTTGCTGCTCCGTATTCCATAATCCTTCCATCCTTCAGCACCAGCACAGTATCTGCAATGTCCGCAACTACGCCGATATCATGTGTAACCATAAGGATGGCTGTGTCGAACATGCTGCGCAGAGCCTTAAGCTCTCTTAAAACCTGCTTCTGCACTGCCGTGTCAAGTGCACTTGTAGGCTCATCTGCAAGCAGCACCGGCGGCTTCATAAGCATTGCCGCTGCAATCCCTGCTCTCTGCTGCATGCCCCCTGAGAGCTCAAACGGATAGCTGTCCCAGACACGCTGCCCGTCCTTAAGTCCGAGCTGCTCAAAGAGCTGCATGGTTTGAGCTTTTGTCTGCGCCCTGCTTATCCTCATGTGTGCAGACATGCTCTCATATATCTGGCTTCCTATGGTTCTCACCTGACAGAATGACGCTCCGGCATCCTGAAAGATCATACCTATCTCTGCTCCGCGAAGCCTCTGCAGCTCACGTTCTGAGAGTGCTGCAATGCTCTTTTCCTTGAACAGAATGTCTCCTCCTGTCACACTGCCACGGCCGCCAAGCAGACCCATGGCTGCCTTAAGGATAGTACTTTTTCCGCTGCCTGATTCACCGACAATGCAGAGTATCTCCTTAGAATGAAGCGTAAAGCTTATGTCCGTTATTGCCGCACAGCCGTCAAAGCTTATCTCCGCACCCCTGAAGGTCAGCAACGGCTCGTTATTCGATTGTCTGTCTTCAGATCCTGTCATTTTCAGTACAAATTAACTAAATGCCGATTAACCACACTCAAATCTGCCAACGCAAAGGCTTTTCAATCCTTTATAC
>CAVALT010000030.1:0-9252 GCA_963589455.1 Clostridiales bacterium | reverse complement strand
CTTCGAGCCTTGGCCGCCTGCCATATTTCAATGTAAATTCACCTGCAAGCAGGCAATTCACATTAAAATATGGCAGGTGCTAAACAAATACTACAAATTAACTAAACGCCGATTAACCACACTCAAATCTGCCAACGCAAAGGCTTTTCAATCCTTTATACATCACCAGACGATTATATACCATCGCCTTCATAATTTGACAATTCACCTCTTTCAATGCATCACACCTATGTTATTTGACAGATGCGCATTGAATACGTATAATTCAGTTATAGGAGGCAGTATGAAAAACAAAGAGTTAATTAAGCTTTTAGAACGCAACGGTTGGTATCTCAAACGTAATGGTAATAATCATGACATATATACCAATGGTGTTGATGTTGAGCCTATTCCGCGTCATAAAGAGATTAAGGAGAATTTGGCAAAAGCAATCATAAAACGCTGCAATCTCAAATAAACTGCTGAATTATGAGGAGGTAAATGCAATGAAAAATAGCTATCCAATTATTTTGACTCCTGATGAAGTTGGTTATACAGTCTATATTCCTGACTTTGATATAAATACCGAAGGAGATACTCTCACAGAAGCTATAGAAATGGCTCGTGATGCTATCGGCCTTGTTGGTATTGATATGGAGGATGACGGTAAAAAAATACCATCTGCGACCAATTTGAATAAAGTAAATGTTCCTGATGGCTCATTTACTTCTCTTGTTGACATCGATTTCAAACAGTACAGAAAGCAGAATGATGTCCGCACGGTAAGAAAGAACTGCACTATTCCTTCCTGGCTTAATGATGAAGCCATCAAGGCTGGCCTGAACTTTTCTGCTCTGCTTCAGTCAGCTATCAAGGCTGAATTGCATATATAAGGAAATGCTGATTTAATCAGCATTTCCTTAGTTATTTTTCGGATGAAGTTCTGCCGTGATCTCATAGAAATCACAGGGATGTGCGGTTAGTCCTTCGACCTCTGCTTTTGAGACCATGCTCATCTTAAGATGTGCACAGAATATAAATGCATCATCGTCCAGAAGTATCTGCTGCATCCTGACTGCAAGCTGTGCTCTCTGCTCAGTATCAAAGGTCTGATCAAGCTCCGCAGCCAGGCTCTCAAGCTCATCACTGTGGTAATGACCGTTATTAACGGCCGAGCTGTCCAGACAATGAGTCGAAAAGAAATATGCCGGATCCCCGGTCGGCGCCGTAACCATGGCACTTGCATAAACATCCCAGGCCGAGGGCTCCATGCGTATGCTGTTATGATCTGCGGTGCTGTTTATTATAACCTTAATGCCTATGGCTCCAAGTGAAGCCTGTGCAGCTTCGGCAAGCAGCGGAAGCTCCTGGCGACTCGGATAGGTAAGCCAGCGTATCACAAGCTGCTGGCCGTTCTTCTCCCTGATGCCGTCCCCGTCTGTATCGACCCAGCCCGCAGCCTCCAGGACTGCCTTTGCCTCTTCAGGATCATACTGCTTTGCATCGACAGCATTTCCCCCAAAGGAAAAATTGTCAGGGTATGCGCCCTCGGCTGTATAGCCGTTGCCGTCAAGGATTTCATTAACAAAACGTTCCTTATCGATGCCCATTGCTATGGCTTTGCGCACTGCAGGCTCCTGTATAAGCCCGCTTTCAAAGTTCATATGCACAAAGAAGGTTCGGCTTGTTGCTGTTCCGGAAAATGTATATGCGTCATTTTCAAAAAGAGGATAGCTTGCATACGGAAGCCCGTAGGCCCCGTCGATCTCACCCGACTGAAGTGCCATGGTAAGAGTATCGCCGTCCGTGATGGTAAGCACGGTTATCCTGTCATAGCCAGGCTCTCCGTCCCAGTAATTATCATTTTTCACAAGCTCAAGCTCAGCTCCCGATTTGAGCGATACCGCAATATACGGACCTGTGCCTGAGACTCTACCGTCGTCGGTGATTCCTGCAGACATATCAATGATGCAGCCGTAGGGATCACTGAGGTAATTCAGCAGTGTCGGCCTTGGTGCCTTCGTCTTAATCGTTACGGTCTGACCGTCTGCGCTTATGCTGTCTATCATCAGATCGCCGCGGGCTCTTGCATGCACCTCAACCAGATGCTCAAGACATTCCTTAACTGCCTCTCCGTCTACTGCACGTCCGCTTGAGAAGTAAATGCCGTCACGTACGCTTATCCTCCAGGTCAGCTCATCCACGCACTCATAGTCAGCCGCAAGCCAGGGCTCCGGGTCCATCGAGTCCGAATATTTAAACAGCGTTTCTCCGACTCCGTAGCGAATGCAGGCCCAGCCTGAATAGGCATTGTGCGGATTAATATCCGGCTCTTCATTTTCAGCATTAAAGGTGGTATCTCCGAAGACGAAGGTGCTGCCGGTGCCGGCCGCCTTGCTATTCACTTCTGAAGCCGCCCCCTGAGCCTGGCCTGAGTCCACACCACCGACAGCCCCGCTGCTTTTTCCATATGCGGTTTCTGAAGCTCCCTCATAAGCAGACCCGGCTGAGCCTGAACCTGATTGTATATCCCGGCCTGAGTCGGTTCCATGTCCTGAGCAGCCCGAAAGCAGCCCTGCCGCAACGGCTGCGGCAGCCAGCAATGCAGTAAGCCTTTGCAGTCTGTTCATAATCTGTAAATCCTTTATTATAATAATCGTGTCGCCGCCATGCCCAAGGCACAGACCGCATTTTTTTCGTATGACGCTACACACTCAGCTGCAGCCGAGACAAATAATACCATGGCCATAAGCTTTTGACCATGGTATCAGCAAATGTACCCCGTTGCATTTTCATTTTATGACAGGGCAATGCTGCCTCAACAATGAACGCGGCTTTAAGTCTATCGCGAATGCGGATTGAGCCACTCAAGCAGCGCATCTCCGGTCAGATTAAAAACAGCTACAGCTATAAAGATGGCAATCCCCGGATCTATAATCACCCATGGATAAGTCTGAAGCATACTGCGTCCTGCGCTCATCATATTGCCAAGCTCCGCTGTCGGCGGCATGGCCCCAAGTCCCAGATAGCTCAAGCCTGCGAGCTCCATCATCATGGTTCCTATATCCAGAACTGCCGTAACCAGCAGCATGCCTCCTATATTAGGCAGTATATGCCTGAGGATAAGCTGCAGCGGAGTATCTCCCGCCAATCTGGCCGAGGCGATATAATCAAGCTCCTTGACCGCAAGCGTCTGTCCCCTTGCAATACGCGCATATTTTGGCCAGCTGACTACTGCAAGAGCTGCCACGGCATTGTTCAGTCCACCTCCGAGCAGAGCTGCGATTGCAAGTGCAAATACAAGTCCGGGAAAGGCCAGACATACATCAGATATGCGCATCAGGAATGCATCAGCTATCCCGCCCGCATATCCGCACAGCACTCCGACGACTGTTCCTGATACTGCAATAATTACAACAAGCATAAGTGACGACAGTACGCTGGTCCTGAGTCCGACTATTATACGCGACAGCATGTCACGTCCGAGTCGATCGGTTCCTGCCGGATGCTGCAGCGAAGGAGCCTCAAGCACCGGGAACAGCTGTGCATCAGGATCATATGGACAGAGCTGCTCCGCAAATATAACGACAAGCATCAGCAGCAGGGTCAGCATAAGAAAAAAGACCAGCCTGCGCTTAGTCCGCTTTCCCGCTCTCATCGATTTTCGGATAGGATTGCTAATCGGATTACGGATTGACTTACTATCAGAATGCGTCATTTCCCGTACCTCCGAAACGAATGCGCGGATCCAGAAGCCTGTAGAGCAGGTCTGTAATCAAATTGACGCACACATAGATAACTGCCATCCACATTGCATAAGCTAAAATTATCGGATAATCACGCATATTGACCGCATCCACGGCAAGCTTGCCCACTCCGTCCCACATGAATATGGATTCAACGATTGCAGTTCCTCCAAGCAGGCTTCCGATTGAAAGCATCAGCAGTGTGATTATGGTAACAAGACATGACCTGAGTACACTTTTCCGTAAAATAACAGAGAAGGATATGCCTCTGGCTCTCGCTCCGGCCACATAATCCTTACCCAGCTCGTCAAGGACCGCAGTCCTGACCTGCCTCGTATACTTTGCTGACATTGCTATTGCAAGCGTCATTGCCGGAAGTATAACATTTTTTATATTAAAATCACGTGAAATAACGGAAAACCATCCAAGTCTTATTGCAAACAGATACATCAGCAGCAGTCCGACAAAAAAATTCGGCATGCTGTTTCCGATAAAGCCTGCCGCACGGATAATATAATCTGTGATGCTGTTCTGCCTAACCGCTGCAAATATGCCGAGCGGAATTGAGACTGCGACGGTCATGGCTATGGCTACAGCCGTGAGCAGCAGCGTCGCCGGAAGCTTTGAGATAAAGACCTCTGATACTCTCTGTCCTGAAATATAGCTGACTCCCATATCACCGTGCAGCAACCTTATGAGCCACGAACAATACTGTGTAAGAAACGGCCTGTCAAGCCCCAGCTCAGCCCTTGCCGCTTCAAGCTGCTCCTGCGAAACAGCCATTCCGGTCTGCTCCAGCTTCTGCAGAACAGCATCGCTTCCCGCAAGCCTCATCATACCGAAGGTCAGAAATGTAATAACAAATAAAATAAAAAAAAGCTGGATAATGCGTCTAATTATATATCTTCGCATCTGATTCATTTTTCTAAGCCTTATGCAGTTGCAGAGATGGCAAAGCCCGGTGTTGGAGCATAAAATTTATCCTCCTGCAAATAATTATTTCTGACAGGACGCGGCAAACATGCCATTTATTTTTTCTTCACCCTGCAGCGCTTCTTAAAGAAGGAAATGCCGTAGCAGAGGATCTGATCGTAGTCATCCTCATACTCTTTTGCGTACATCCGGGCATCAATCTGCCTCAGGGCCGCATCGCACTCGCTCTCCAGCTTATCCAGTACCTTAGTGTACTTTGCCTCAAAAACTGCCACTCTGGCATTGATGGGGTCATATACAACCACATCGCTTCGTCCTTCTCCATGCTCCTTATTGGAATCCACCATATATCCGGCGCCTGTGAATATACCGGCAAGAAAGGCATGGTAGAAATCCTCTCTATAGTCATGATAGCTGATGGTGCGCCGAAGCAGTGCATTCATCTCTCTGGTAATACCATCGCTGTCACCATTCCAGACCGCATCAAACAGAGCACTTCGATTCCACTTCTTTGTGCTGTCGTCGAACCATCTGATAACTGTGGTTTCAAATATCTCCTTAATCTCTGCATTCGGTATCATCAGCGCTGTCATGCCGTCAGGCAGCTCATCCTTATAATCATCCTCTCGCGCTTTTGTCAGGTAACCGGTCAGGTACAGCGAGCTCCAGAGGTTATCCTCCGAGGAATGCAGATAATTATAGGTCAGATCCTCATCCACTCGCTCAACAATGCAGCCTCCAGCCATCAGTGTCTCAAACTTATTGGTTATGGTGCTGCCTGCATAGTCTATAAAGGAACGGATTATAGCGTTGTCGCTGGTGTTTTTCCAGTAGCTGACAGGCTTTGCCTTTGGATTGCGCTGCAGCTCCAGCATATAATTCATTACATCCCACGGGCAATAAACATCAAAATCGCCGAAATGATAGCCATCATACCATTTCCTGATATTATCAGCCTGCTCTGTCACGCCGGCATCCATCAGCAGTCTGTCAACCTCACTCTGCACAAAGCCGAAATACTCGTTAAGGCGTGAGTTTGTGATGGTATCTGACACAAAATTATTAGTTCCTGTAAAAATGCTTTCCTTTGCAATCTTCAGGCAGCCGGTAACTACCGCAAGCTTAAGTGCCTGATTGTCCTTCAGTGCCTGCATAAGACCCTTCATAACATCAAGCATCTCGTCATAGTAGCCGTTATTATTTGCTTTTGCTACCGGGACATCATACTCATCAATAAGGAGTATCACCGGCTTGTTGTAATGCTGCTGCAGCATTGTTGTCAACAGCATAAGGCTGCTTTTAACCTCTTTAACCGAGCCACAGCCATGTGCAAGATGAGTAAATGCCTTTTTCTGGAATTCTGTAGCATTTTCACCATCAAGCAAATAAAGATGTTTGTTGAATAATTCTGCTATCACCATTGTGAGCATATCATATGCCCCGGTAAAATTCAGACCATCAACCTGTCTGAATGAAACGAAAACAGTTGGATACCTGTTCATCCACTCATCACACAATTCTAAATGCTCTGCAATCTCCAGGTCTCCAAACAGCTCTCGGCTATCCCTGCGGATATCAAAAAAGCTCTCCAGCATACTCATGCCCAGTGTTTTACCAAAACGCCGCGGACGAGTGATAAGTGTCACCTTCGTTCCGGTTCTGCTGAGCAGCTCTCCAATCAGACCAGTTTTATCTATATAGTAATATCCGTTTTTACGAATCTCTTCAAAATCCGAAACTCCAACAGGGATATTCATTTTTTTCATCAGAGCTGCTCCTTTCTGTGATGGCTATATAATAACACATTCACTCCTTGCTGACATCCATCCTAACACACTGTAATATCAAAAAAGCAACACGCATATTCTCCAGCGCGCTGCTCCTTACTATATCAACTATTCCTCGCTCGTTGTCAAGCAACGTCAAAACGCAGTTGCAGAGATAGCAAAGCCCGGTGTTGGATCATAAAATTCATCCTCCTCCGCATAAATCCTCTGCCATACATCTAAGTCAACATTTATATCAGAAAACCCTGCTGCCTGCAGAAGCTCTGCATCCCAATGCGGACGCAGCTGCTGGCTCGGACGCAGCATATCCTTCATATGCTCATATTCCTGCAGCAGCTCAGCTCCGACATCCTGATGCGCATGGTGCTGCGGAAGCTGCGTATACTGCTTCTCATGACAGTAATCAGCATCAAAATTAACCAGTACTCCACCGCTCTTAAGCAGCTCATGCCACCTGCTGTAGGCTGTCGGAAGATTCGGCAGCGTCCAGGTAAGCTTGCGTGTCACTATCGCATCAAAGGAATGCGGCTCGAAATCCGGAGCTTCGGCATCCATAACTCTAAAATCTGCCGACAGCCTAAGCCTGTCTGCTATCCTCTTCGCCTCACTGATCATATCCGGTGTAATATCGATGCCGGTAACCTCATGCCCCAGCTCTGCAAGCAGCAGTGCAAAAAAGCCTGTCCCCGTCCCGATATCAAGTATCCTAAGCTTCCTGTCACCCGGAAGATATCTCAAAAGCTCAGCAGTCCACTGCTCATGCTTTTCACTTGCAAATTCCTTTTGCCTGAGCGCGGAGAACTTCTCCGTCCTCCGCGCCCAGTAATGCGTCATTTCTTCTTTTAAATCATTCATGTATTAGTAAAATTGCAGGTACCGTATCGCAGTGTATTGGACTTACATCTATCATGCCACATAAGATTTCAAAAACAGTGTCTGTCACTTTTTACCATATTGACTAAATCGAATCCCACTACTATCTGTGATACCCGCACACAACTACCTGCCGATAATTTTCACCATCTTTTTCAACAGCTCACGTCTTCTGGTCTTCAACGGAAACAATGAATTAACCAGCTTCATCAATCGGCCGTCATTTAGTTTAACATTAATTCTGCCGGCCTTTGAGGCTGCGTTTTTCATCAGCATTGCTTCATAATACGGCGTGTTTTTTGCATACTTCCAGAAATGCTCCGCCATGTCACAGTCAGGTACCTTCCATGGCTTCTGAAAGCCCGCAAAGTGTATTATATATGGATTATTCCTTGCCGCCGTATATTCTCTGTATAGCACAGACGGAGCTTTAACCAGAAGTTGCATGCGGTTCTTGGGCTCGTCCACCCAATTTATGACGACATTCCATTTTTGCGGCAGATAATATACCCTGTCTCTGCAGGCCATATTCAGAACATCCTGATCATGACACCGCCAGGAATTGCCTGATGCAATATTAATAAGTTCGCTTACAGTAGTCCGCTTTCTCAGCTCGGCAAGATTAATAACCATGGCTCCTGCCTGAAAATAATTAAACGGATCCTCGAGTCCGAGCTTAGAGCAGACATAGTCTCTGACATTGTTTATTGTCTTAACCTGTCCTGCAATATCAATATCCTTTGCCGCGGCAATCAAGCAGTCTGAAATGTCTATGTCATACAGCTCGGCAACATCATGCTCTGCCACCATATCAGAATCAAGATACAGTATCTTATCATATTCCGGCATCAGCTCCTGCACAACCAGTCTGTAATAGGTCTCAACAGACAAATGCTGATCTACAAAGAGCTTCAGATTCCTGAAGTAGCCTGTAACATCTGCAAATCTGATCGTACAATTGCCATATTTTGCTGCCTGCTTCCTTATCAGACTCTGATTCTTCTGGCTTATGTCCCTGTTAAGCACTACCAGATCATATTGTCTTTGCTCAGAACCATTAGCCAGTATCGACTCTATCATTACTGACAGATATGGTGAAAATGCATCATTTGCCGCTAATACAACAGGAACAGCGTCTTTATCATTTTTTGTGATTTCAACCGGCTGTGAGGTGTCATTTATAAGTATCTTCTGCAGCTCCCTGCATCTGACTGACTCATCATTCTTTATATAAGTGTAATATATGCCGAAGAGCCTCTCTCCGATAAAGCCGAGAACCCGCTCCTCCTCCTGATTATATGTACTGAAATCAATAAGCTGCTCAAGCTTAAACAATATGTCAAAGAGCCAGGTGCAGTACTGCTTATACTGCTGCCTGCTCATTATAAACATATTGCACTCATATGCTCTGTCTCCGCGCATATAAGCATCTGCCGCAGCCTTATATTCAGGATAATCCCTTTCAATTATCTGGAGCGCAGCATCAAGATCCTTAATATGCTGTGCTTCACTGACATCATATTCATGGTAAATATCTACCTTTTTCTCGCCTGCCAGCCTTCTGTGCTCATTAATATCTCTGGATCTGACTGTTATAATGTCATACTGTGAGACCAGCTCCGAGATTGATGCATCATCTAAATGATATTGTGACAATATATCATCCGTAATTCTGTCTGTAACGATATTGCCCCAGCCATCTTCTTCATATTCCTGTTCAGCAAATGACAGATAGCGTCTGTAATGAAAGAAGCCATAATAATCAGCCTCTTCATTTTTCCATGCCCAGTAATGAGCCGTAAGCTCGCAGAAGCTTCTGTTCTTTTCAGATATATTTATGCCTTCATCATCATGCAGCATGCCCTTGAGCCTGTTGCTGCTTAAGGCCGCTCCGACCTGAACAGGCCTGAAGCATTTCAATTCAGGAACATATG
>CAVALT010000029.1:0-11193 GCA_963589455.1 Clostridiales bacterium | reverse complement strand
CCAGCTGCATCGAGGATTTGCGGAGCAAATTCGAGATGGGTGCTAAACAGTTACATTTTGATTGTAATTGTTTAGCACCTCCAGAAAAAGCTATAAAACCGCATCGCAAAGCGATGCAGCGATACAGTGCTAAACAGTTACATTTATAATTAAATACAAAAACGCTTAAGCTCTACTTGTTAAAAGCTCAATTAAAAACTATACTGTAGGTAATACTTAGGTTCAAAGAGTCTGCAATTTTCAGCAATCAGGTATCAGATGCTGTCAGGGTCAGAGGCCTTTGGCCCTGGTATAATCAGATAATAATTTAAGAAGGGGTCAAATATTATGAGTACACTGCCTATTATCGGTATCACCATGGGCGATCCATTCGGCAACGGACCGGAGATATCAGTTAAAGCTTTGATGGATCCGGCTGTCTATAAGCGCTGTCGTCCTATCATCATCGGAGATATGAGCTGCATGGACTATGCTGCAAAGGTAGCAAAGAAGGTATCAGGTCTTGATGTTAAGCTTAATCCGGTTAAATCAGTAGCAGATGCAAAGTTTGAGTACGGCACCATTGACGTATATGATATGGGCATTGTGCCTGCAGACAGGATACCAAACTCCCTTAATGAGGCTGAGCCGAAGCCGTTTAAGGTAGGTGCCTGTGAGCTTGGCGGAGAGGCTGCCTTCAGTTATGTTAAGAAGGTTATCGAGCTTGCTCTTGCCGGAGAGGTTGATGCTACTGTTACCAATGCGCTCAGCAAGGAAGCCATCAACATGGCAGGTCATCATTTCTCAGGCCATACCGAGATATATGCCCACTATACCAATACAGACAAGTACACCATGATGCTTGCGCATGAGGGACTCAGAGTTGTACACGTTTCAACTCATGTTTCACTCAGAGAGGCCTGTGACAGAGTTAAGAAGGCAAGAGTTCTTGAGTGCATCCGCATTGCCAATGAAGGATGTAAGGCTCTTGGCATCGAGAATCCTAAGATTGGTGTAGCCGGACTTAATCCGCACTGCGGCGAGAACGGCATGTTCGGACGTGAGGAGATTGAGGAGATCCAGCCGGCTATTGACGAGGCACTCAAGGAGGGAATCAATATCCCTGAGAAGGCTCCGACACCTCCGGATACAGTATTCTCTAAGGCTCTTGGCGGCTGGTATGATATCGTAGTTGTAATGTATCATGATCAGGGACATATTCCGCTTAAGGTTAAGGGCTTTGTATATAATCATGAGAAGAAGGCCTGGGATGCGGTTGCCGGCATCAATGTAACACTCGGACTTCCTATTATACGTGCAAGTGTAGACCACGGCACAGGCTTTGGCCACGCAGGAAGCGGTCATGCAAATGAGCTGAGCCTTGCCAATGCAATTGACTACGCAATACAGCTTGCAAATTCCAAAAAGAAGAACGCATAAGCTGATTGCCGGACAGCACAGCTGATTAGGGAAACGCTGATTAAAGCGTTTCCCACGCCGGATTTACGCTGCAAAGCAGCTAATCCCAAAGTAAATCCGTGCGATCCGCCGGAGGCTTTTAAGGAAATGCTGATTAAATCAGCATTTCCTTAGAACTGTCAGATTCATTATGCTTCTGACAAGCAATTTTAATAGCAAAAAGACCCGCGCAGCATCTGTTTCATTAACGAAACGAGCTGTGCGGGTCTTTTTTTTATTATATTATGGTCAAAAGCTGCAAAAACATTCATAAAAAAGCCATTTTCCGCAGAAAATGCACTGTTTTTGAATGTTTTTGACAATTGCGAGAGCACTCAATTCGGAACAATCCGGTATCAGTCAGGGGCAAAGTCCTTTGCCCCTGACTGATACCGGCATCGAAGCCGACGCCATCATTCAGGCTGTTATAGCATCAACTGTTTATTCAGTCAGCTCAGCATTTACAGCTGCTATAACAGCGTCAACAGTATCCTCTATTGCTCCGTTATTATCAATACATACATCAGAAAAACGCTCATAGCTGTCCTTGCGTGCAGCATACAGCTTATCAAGCGGATTGGCCTGAGATATCGGTCTGCCATGTATCGGGAGCTTTGATATATCCCGCTGCAGCCATACCAGGATTCCGTTCTGATGAAGCAGAGGATAATTTTCCTCTCTTGTTATGCAGCCGCCGCCTGTTGCTATAACAGTTCCTGACTGCTTGCCAAGCTCAGCCAGTACGCTGGTCTCGAGCTTTCTGAAGCCCTCCTCTCCGTCCTGCCTGAATATCTCCGGTATAGGTCTGCAGCCGGCGCTTTCCTCGATAGCCTGATCTGCATCGATGAATTTTCTGCCTGTACGCTCGGCAATGCGCCTTCCGACCTCACTCTTGCCGCAGCCCGGCATGCCTATAAGTATGATATTGTTCATCTGGGCTCTAAGTATGTTGGTGACTCTGTCATTTTCACTTTCAGGTATGCTGCGTCCCGTATATATCTCAGCTGCCTTTTTGGCCTGAGCCGTCAGCATGTAGAGCCCGTCAGCATTTTTAATGCCGAGACGCTCAGCCTCAAGCAGCAGCTCTGTTCTTGCCGGATTATAGATAAGATCCACAACGCCCTCAAGCCTCGGGAACAGCTTAAGCTCCAGCGGTGCCTGTCCGTTATACGGGAACATGCCGACCGGAGTCGCATTTACAATAATCTCGGCATCTGCATGTCTGTCGAGATTAGTATAATTATTCTCTCCGCTTCTCGATATGACTATGAGCGCACGCGCTCCCATATCTTCAACTGCCCTGCATACTGTATTAGACGCACCGCCGCTTCCGAGCACCAGAACCTTCCTGTTTCTTATCTCTATGCCGGCATGCTCAACAAGTGCGAAGAAGCCGTAATAATCGGTATTATGTCCATGCCAGCCGTCTGCCTCCCTTACAAGGGTGTTGCAGCAGCCCATCTTCCTGGCTGTTTCTGAGAGCTCCACGCAATACTCCATAACAGCCTTCTTGTAGGGTATGGTAACATTCATACCGCTTAAATCAGTGGTCCTCAGGAAGGTGCCAAGCTCCTCAGGCTCAGTCTCATAGAGCTTGAATTCGTAATCTGCAAGCATGTTGTGAAGCTGCGGTGAATAGCTGTGTCCAAGCTTTCTTCCCAAAAGTCCGTATCTGCCGCTTCCGTACATCACATTACCTCACTGTAGCTTCCAAGATAATGGAACTCCTCGGTTCCGTCGCTCAGCTCTCTTATAAGCTGTACAAATTCCTCCGAATAAACGGAGGTCTCTATGTCAAAATAGAACATAAACTCAAAATCCCTGTCCGGAATAGGACGGCTCTCGAGCTTGACCACATTTATATCCAGCGCATAGAAGCGGGCAAGCATCTTGTACAGCGCACCGGGTCTGTGTGACAGCACCATCATGATTGAGGTCTTGTTGGCACCCGGATAGATCTCCGGCTTTTTGGAAATGCAGATAAATCTTGTATGATTGTTGCCGTTATCCTGTATATTAGCCTTAACCGTCTTAAGTCCGTAAAGCTCAGCGCATCTGTAGGACGAGATGGCTGCTACATCGGTTCTGCCTGACTGGGCAACCATCTGTGCAGCAAGAGCGGTATTTTCCACCTCGGTTATCTTAACCTCGCTTCCGAGCTCCTTCAGGAAAATGCTGCACTGGTTGAGTGCCTGCTCATGCGAGAAGATCTCCTTAATATCCTTAAGCTCAGTTCCCTGCTTTGCAACAAGACAGTGATTGACCTTAATGCGTGTGCCGCGAACTATATGGAAATTATGTGAGAGCATAAGATCATAGACCTTGCGTACGGAGCCCGCCGTGCTGTTCTCGATCGGAAGTATGCCGTAATCACAGAGTCCGTTCTCGACAGCGCTGAATACTCCTTCAAAATTGCCGAGATACATGATGTCCGGTGAGGAAAAGAGCTTTTCGCAGGCTATCATGGAATATGCGCCCTCTACTCCCTGGCAGGCAACCCTGGCAACCTTCGGGAACATCTTAGGCGTATTGTCTATTGCATCCCGAATCTCCTTAAAGGCCTCATCATTTTCCGCTAAAAGCTTGTTCTGATAGGAACGGCTGAGCTCGAAGAGCAGAGAATAAAGTACTCTGAAATATGAACTCAGCATTGGCTCATCTGCCATCTCCACTATCTTATGAAGCACCTCGCGCTCGCGCTTTGAGTCGATTACAGGTATGCCATGCTCCCTCTTGCATTCAGCTATGGCTGCCGATACCTTCATGCGCTCCTTTATATCTTCAACAAGACGCTTATCTACAGCATCTATTTCCTTTCTTAATTCCTCAAGTTCCATTCTCTTACCTTTCAGTTAAGTGCATTTTCAAGTGCATTCTGGGTCCTGGCAATAAGCAGCAGATCATACACCGCTGCTGCCGCCGCTGCCTCTACCACAGGGACGGCTCTCAGCACGATGCAGGGATCATGTCTGCCTTTTATGCTGAGCTTCACATTTTCCCCGGTTCTGATATCAATACTGTCCTGCTCCTTTGCAATTGACGGTGTAGGCTTAAAGGCTGCTCTGAATACTATCGGCATGGAGGAGCTGATGCCTCCGAGTATGCCTCCGTGATTATTGGTTACAGTCTCCACCCTGCCTTCCCTGCAGATAAAGGCATCGTTGTTTTCGCTTCCGCGCATTCCGGCACATGCAAAGCCCGCACCGAATTCTATGCCCTTAACTGCCGGTATGCCGAAGACCATCTGGGCAATGCGGTTCTCCATGCCGTCAAACATAGGCTCCCCTATGCCTGCCGGAACTCCCTCTATGACGCATTCTATTATGCCTCCTACAGAATCACCGTCTGCCTTAGCCCTGTCTATTGCCTCACGCATCCTGATCTCATCAGTCTCTCCGCCTATCATTACAGGCCTTGCGCTTATGCTAATGCCCTCTCCTTCAAGCTGCTGAAGTGCGATGCCTCCTGCAATGCAAAGGGGTGCCGTGAGTCTGCCTGAAAACTGTCCGCCTCCTGCAAAATCTCTCGAGCTTCCGTATTTGACCATTGCAGAATAATCCGAATGTCCGGGTCGCGGTACAAACTCCAGCTCCGAATAATCCGAGGAATGCGTGTTGGTATTATTGATTATTGCCGATACAGGTGCTCCCACCGTATCTGAGGCTGCATTAAGTCCCGCCTCAAAATGCACGGTATCGCTTTCCTTCCTGGTGGTTGAGTACTGATCCTTCCCCGGTCTCCTGCGGTCGAGAAAACGCTGCAGCTTCTCTGTATCTATATGTGTGCCTGCCCGCAGTCCCTCTATCGTAACTCCGATAGCCGGAGCATGCGACTGTCCCCATATAGTAAATCTGAATATATTGCCTATGGTATTGCTCATCTGTTATTCCTGAATTCAGGGAAATGTGTGCCCTGATCTGATCTAATCTGTTCGATTCTGTGCTGTTCTGTGCTGTGCTGTTATGAGGCTCCCCTATCTGAAAATGCTGATGCCTCATAAAATGCAATGCAGTCAGTCTGATTTAGGGAAATGCTGATTAAATCAGCATTTCCTTAATAGCCTTCGGCGTGGAAAACGCTTTAATCAGCGTTTCCTTAGTTCCGTCTCAGCCAAAAAAGAAGCCTCCGGTTTTATGCCGGAATAAGGGTCTTCTCCCTGTGATTTCTGCTGACTCAGTCCGACAGCTCTGCCTGTCCTCCTGCCGCATTGAAATCCTCCCAGAATGCGGGATAGGATTTTCTCACAGCCTGAGCCGTAAGCACAGTCACCTCGCCCTCGCATATAATGGAGGCAACTGCTGCACTCATTGCAATGCGATGATCATTGCAGCTGTCTATAATGCCGCCCTTAAGCCTTTCTCCGGTGCCGCGAACCCTGAGTCCGTCTGCAGTCTCCTCTGCATCAGCCCCAAGCTCCTTAAGCAGCTTAACCGTAGCCTTAATACGGTCGCTCTCCTTAATACGAAGTCTCTCGGCATGAGTAAATATGGTTTCTCCCTTTACTCCGGAAGCAAGAACTGAAAGCACCGGCACCAGATCCGGAACATTTCTTGCATCTATAATTACAGGCTCCATCGGAGCTTTGCTCTCAGCCTCATGTTTTCTTCCGACACGATCACGTCCGTTTATTATAGCATCTCTGAGCTCTGTGACCGCTCTGTCTCCCTGCACCGAATCCTCTCTGAGCCCTGTCACCTTTAGGTTATCTCCGGTCAAAGCTGCCGCACATATCCAAAAGGCCCCGTTGGACCAGTCTCCTTCAACCTCAAGTGATCCCGGTGAGGTATAGGCAGCGGCTTTTGCAATTCGCAGCTGCCTTTCAGCCCGCTCAGTCTCAACACCGAAGCTCTTAAGTGCATCAAGGGTCATAAGTATATAATTGATTGACTCAATATTTCCGGTTAGCTCAAGCTCAAAATCATTATCCCTGTCGGCAATAAGCGGTGCTGCAAACAGAAGACCGCTTATAAACTGTGAGGACACATCTGCGGCTATAGTATAGCTGCTGCCCTTAAGCCTGCCTGAGACATCCATGGTGCTGTCATCATTCTTCTTAAGCCTGACTCCGTGAGCCTCAAGCTCCTCCCAGAGCGGTGACAGCGGGCGTTCGGATAATCTGCCGTGCATGATAATGTGTGTATTGATGCCGAGGGCAGCTACCACCGGAAGCATAAACCTGAGAGTTGAACCGCTCTCGCCTACATCCATGCTGACCTGTCTGCTGCCTCCTGCCGCATGAAGTCCGGCTATATCAGCAGGAACTACATGAAAGGCCGCCTTTTCCTTGTCATAGCTTATATCAGCTCCGAGACTCCTTAGGCAGCCTGCAGTTGCCTCTATATCGAGCGAAAGCTCTCTGCATATAATATCCGTCGGCCTGTCTGCAAAGGCTGCACATATAAGCTGACGGTGTGCCTGTGACTTTGATGCCACGGTTTTAACGGTCCCGTGCAGCTGCTTCGGGCTTATAACTGCCTTCATAATCCTCTCTCCATGAAACTGCGCATATTCTGAAGCGGCATTTTTATAATCTCACAGGCTCCGATATGCATCGGAACAACGAGGGAAATGTCACTGCCGCGCCGCTTTTTGTCTGACTGCATTACAGCATAAAGCTCATCTATGCCATACTCACACTCTGTAGGAAGGCCGAAGCTCTTAAGCACCTCAACAATCCTCTCTGCTGTTTCCTTAGAGCATACAGCCTGCGCTGCAGATGCTCTTGCTACTACGGCCATGCCGACTGCTACGGCCATGCCGTGGTACATTCCGAAATTGCTCAGCTTTTCAACCGCATGTCCGAGTGTATGTCCAAGGTTGAGAAGCTGCCTCATTCCTGTGTCAAATTCGTCCCTGCAGACTATGTCTCTCTTCATCTCAATGCATCTTGAGATGACATATTCCTTGTCAAAGTCCCTGCCGTGCTCTGCCAGATGATAAAAGAGCTCCTTGTCGCCAAGCACTCCGTACTTTATTATCTCTGCACAACCCTCGGTATAAACCGCATCCGGAAGAGTGTCGAAACAGTCCATGTCACAGATAACGAGCTTGGGCTGATAAAAGGCACCCGCAAGATTTTTGCCGGCTTCAAGATCTATGCCTGTTTTGCCGCCTACGGATGAATCTACTGCTGCAAGCAGAGTAGTCGGAATCTGTATGAAATCTATCCTTCTTAAAAATGTAGCTGCGGCAAAGCCCGCAAGATCACCTATTACGCCTCCTCCGAGAGCTACTATGAAATCCGTACGCGTAACATGCTCGCCCGCCAGAAATTCGAGCACCGATGCATAGCTCGCTATGTTCTTGGAGCTCTCACCGTTCGGCAGAGTGTATACAACAGGCTTAAAGCCTGCGGACTCAAGTGAGGCTGCAACACGGTCTGCATATATGGGTCCGACTGCATCATCAGTTATGACTGCTGCAATTTCCGCATCCTTATTAACTGCCGCATGCTCTCTTATGAGCTCTCCGGCTCTGTCTATCAGACCGTAATCCACCAGTGCCTTATATGGCGAGGAGGTCTGTATATCTATTATGTTCATGTCTGTCCCTTCAGCCGTCTATTGCTATCTTACGGTCGCTTCCTTCCTTGAATATACGCGTAAGCTCGTCCTCATCATCATTTCTGATGGCCTCGCGATATTCATCAAGGTAGGAGATTATCCAGTCAAGCTCCTTAAGCACATTTTCCTTATTATCCATGCAGAGCTCAGCCCACATGCGCGGATTAAGTCTTGCAACACGTGTAAGATCCTTATAGCTGCCGGCCGAAAAGCCCTTATGGCTGCCTGCAGTCGGACTCTTGATATATGCATTTGAAACTATATGAGCCATCTGCGAGGTAAAGCCTATCATCCTGTCATGCTCCTCTGCTGTCGTAACTGACAGCCTTCCGAAGCCTGCCGGCTCTAAAAGCTTCTTAATACCCTCAAGGAATTCTATATCATCATACCTCGGAGGCACAAGTACCATGGGTGCATTTTTATACAGATTGGCCCTTGCATGCTTAAAGCCGGAGAACTGGGTTCCGGCCATCGGATGTCCTCCGACATAGGTAAAGCCATACTGCTCCGCCAGCTTAAAGCCGAGCCTGCAGATATTTTTCTTGACTCCGAGGCAGTCTATGACCACCGTATGCCTGTCTATATGCGGTGCCGCCTCTTTAAAATACGCTGCAGCAGCATTAATATATGTGGTTATCAGCAGAAGGTCGCAGTCAATAATATTATCAAAGCTAAGCTCCTTATCAACAGTACCCTCGAGCTCAGCATAGCCAAGTATGGTTTTATCTATATCATAAGCATAAACCGTATGCCCGGCCTCCTTATAGGCCTTGGCAAAGGAGCCTCCTATAAGTCCGAGACCGACAACTCCGAGTATCATCTACATTACCTCTCTTATCTTCCTGAGTCTTGTTATAAGCGGCTCAAGCTGTGCATCCGTAATTGCCTGTGCTCCGTTATACAGGGCCTTCATCGGATCCTTATATACATCTGTTATAACGCCGTCCGCCCCTGCTGCAACGCTTGCAAGTGAAAGTGACTCAACAAGCGATGAGCGTCCGCAGGCACTTCCGGGATCCGTTATTACCGGTAAATGCGACAGCTCGTGCAGCATCGGCACAGCTGAGATATCAAGAGTATTTTTGGTATAGGTTTCAAAGGTTCTTGTCCCTCTCTCGCAGAGAATAACCTGCTCATTGCCGCCGGCCATAATATGCTCGGCACTCATAAGCAGCTCACGCAGATTGCTTGACAGCCCGCGTTTCAGCATAACTGGCTTTCTGAGCTTTCCAAGCTCTCTCAGCAGCTCATAGTTCTGCATATTCCTTGTTCCGACCTCTATGATATCAACGTCCTCATATCGGTCTATATGATCCGGATTGACAATCTCCGTCGATATTGGCAGACCGGTTTCCTTCTTTGCCTCAATAAGCAGCTTTATATTGTCTGCTGAGGTATCCACAATATCATAAGGTGAGAACTGCTTTCTGAAAGCATCGCACCTTAATATATCGGCACCGGCAGCCTTAACCGCACGTGCTTCAGCTATAAGCTGCTCCTCGCTCTCTATGGATGCGGGTCCCGCAATCACTGTGAGGCTTCCGTCTCCGATCGAAGCTGCTCCGACCCTTATTACGGTATTATCCGGATGAAACTGTCTGTTGCTCTTCTTAAACGGCTCGGTAACACGCTTTACCGAATCTACCATGCTGAGACTCTCGACGAGCTCAACATCGATATTGCCTGTGTTGCCGACAAGACCTAATACAGTATACTCCCTGCCTACTGACACATGCACATCCACATGCTGCGATTTAAGCCACTCTATAAGACTGGTCTTCTGTTCCTCTGTTGTATCCGGCTTTAATACTGCTATCATGTCCTGTTCCTCTTGTTCTGTATACAAATAGATAAGGCCCGTCGGGCCTTATCTAAATCGCTTTAACGATTTAAAGCGTTTATATCATTTTTTTGCTGGTCTGTCAAGGAAAACAGGCTTTTCTGCATGCCGTTTCGCAGATTCAGTATCAGGCTCTGCTATACTTTTTTCTTCAAGCTCCGCAACTGCCTCCGGAAGCTCAGCTATATCCCTTATCAGTATATCAGCGCCTTTAAGCTCCTCTGCGCTTCCAAAGCCATACAGACAGCCTATCGCTCTCAGCCCGCACTGTGCTGCAAGCGTTATGTCCTTGCTGCGGTCGCCTACGGCGATATAGCTTAATCCGGGCTCATATATATGCTCTGCAAATACCTCCTCCTTCTGCTTAAAGCCGTAATCTCCGGTACAGTAATAACGGTCAAACCACCGGTCCAGCCCGAAGGCTCTCCTATGAGTCTCTGCATAATCACTCATGCAGTTGCTGAGAAAATACATTTTATAGTCCTTATGCAGCCCTGCGAGCACCTCCTCTGCACCCGGATACAGTCTTGCTTTGCCGTCTTCTGCAAGCCTCTTCATTTCCTCACCTATACGCCTGCCTGCATAGCTGCGCTGCATGTCAGAAAGCTCAGGATGGAAGCACTGCCACATCTCCCTTGCGGAATAGCCTATCCATCTGATAATTCCCTCAGAGGTATAGGTCTCCTGCTCTATCCAGCCGCGATCTGTTATCTCCTGCATAACAGTTCTGAAGGCGGGCTCATATATACGGACTGAATCATGCAGGGTTCCGTCATAATCCAATATGATAACCGGCCTGTCTGCCATAGCCCTTACAGCTGTGCCTCCAGATTAACCATCTCTATTGCAGCAAGTGCGCAGTCATAGCCCTTGTTTCCTGCCTTTGAACCGGCTCTCTCTATAGCCTGCTCAATATTTTCCGTAGTTATAACTCCGAAGAGCACCGGCACTCCGCTTGCAAGTCCTGCCTGTGCAATGCCCTTTGCTGCCTCATTGCAGACAAGCTCATAATGTGAGGTCGAGCCTCTGATAACAGCTCCAAGTGCTATCACTGCATCGTATTTCCCGGAATCAGCCATTTTCTTTGCAATAAACGGTATCTCAAAGGCTCCAGGAACCCATGCGGTATAGATATTGTCCTCCTCAACGCCGTGACGTCGAAGTCCGTCCAACGCACCGCCAACAAGCTTGTTTACTATAATCTCATTAAAACGAGCGGCTACGATGCCGACCTTCATTCCCTGCTTTGCTATCAGCTTTCCCTCTAAAATGTTCATGTTTTTTTATCCTTTCTGGTATTTGTGTATCTGTTTAGCACCTGCCATATTTCAATGTGAATTGCCTGCTTGCAGG
>CAVALT010000028.1:0-11200 GCA_963589455.1 Clostridiales bacterium | reverse complement strand
TTTCAGTATGAATTGACTGCTTGCAGGCAAATTCATACTGAAATACTGAAGGCGGCCAAGGCCCGGAGGGCCTCTGGCCGGCCACATCGAGGATTTGCGGAGCAAATTCGAGATAGGTGCTAAACAGATACCCTTATTTTTCCTTATTCAGCCTTGTAAATCACAATGTCAGGAGCAAAATATATTGCCCCTGACTGATATCGGATTGCTTTGCATCCAGTGCTGCAAAGCAATCTTCAAAAATTTATTAACTGCACATTTCTATGTGAAAACGGCTTTTATACCTGCTGCCTTACGCCGGTTCAATGTGTTGCATCAAGTGCTCTGACTAAAAGCTCCTGTGTGCGTCTGATATAGTTCTCCATACGCTCGCCGCCGAGTGCCTTCTTGGCAAGCAGTGCCTCATCGTAGAGCTGCTCTGCAATAAGTCTGCCTGTTTCCGACGGCTCCTCGCCTTCATTAAGAATCCTCTGAACAAGTGTATTGTCACGGTTCAGGACAAGCGTCTGATCCTCGTCTCCGAGTGCCCCCATATCCATGCCGTATGCAGCATACATCTTCATCATATCCTGCATACGTCTGCCCTCCTCGGACATAGTCATCATTGATGCCAGCGATTTATCCTTAAGTCTCTCGACCTTAACCTCAAGCTTATCATTATTTAAGAGCTTTCGGAACATGCTCTGAAGCTTTTCCTCGGATTTCTTATCCTCCTCGGTCTTCTCTCCGTCTGCTTTAAATTCATCAGATACATCGGCGTCAATTCTTACAAAGCTGAGGTTCTCGAATTTACTCTCCATAAATGAGATAAACGGAGTATCAATGGCAAAGCTCAGGATTACGGCATTCTTGTCAGCCTTTCGGAACATGCGGATATACTGCTCCTGCTCCTTCTCATCTGTTACATAGAATACCTTGTCCTTAGGCTTATCCTTTTCCTCTGTCTTGGCTGTATCAGCTGCGGTGTCTGAGCTGTTCTGTGCCTCTGCCTTAGACTTGTCCTCAGCTTCAGCTGCTGTGCTCTCTGCTGCAGCATTTTCCGCAGCATCACCTGACTCTGAATTGTCGGTGCCTGCCTTTCCGAGATACTGATCCACAGTCAGATATTTGCCGTCAATATCCTTAAAGAGTATGGCATCCTTCATCTTGTCGCCGAATTTGACATCCTTTATGCAGCCATACTTGATGAACGGATTGATATCATCCCAGTATTTCTCATAGTTATCACGGTCAGTCTTGAACATGCCTGAGAGCTTGTCTGAAACCTTTTTGGTTATATAATCAGATATCTTCTTGACAAAGCCGTCGTTCTGCAGTGCTGAACGTGATACATTGAGCGGAAGATCCGGGCAGTCGATGACTCCCTTTAAGAGCAGCAGATACTCAGGAATAACCTCCTTGATATTATCAGCTATAAATACCTGGTTATTGTAGAGCTTGATGGTTCCCTCAATATTGTCATAGCGTGTATCTACCTTCGGGAAATACAGTATGCCCTTAAGGTTGAACGGATAATCCATATTTAAATGGATCCAGAACAGAGGCTCCTTATAGTCCTTAAATACCTTATGGTAAAAGTCCTTATACTGCTCATCCGTAACCTGTGAAGGTGTCTGGTTCCACAGCGGATTGGTATCATTGATTGGCTTTGGTGCCTCCTTTTCAGGCTCAGCCTTGCTTTCAGTGCTGTTTCCGTCAGCCTTGTCTTCACCCTGTCCGTCAGTACCGGCAATTTCTGCACTGCTTCCCTCTGCTGCCTTTTCTGCAGCCTTCTTGGCCTCCTCCTCAGCCTTCTTTGCTGCGGCCTCTGCCTCTCTGCGCTCTCTTGCCGCATCTGTCAGATATATCTCAACCGGCATAAAGGAGCAGTATTTCTCAATAACCTCTCTTGCCTTGTACTCATTGCAGAACTGCAGCTCGTCATCTGTAATATGAAGTGTTATGCAGGTGCCGTGTGCACTGCGCGTGCCGGCTGTCATCTCATACTGCATGCCGTCCTCAGAGGTCCAGAGCACCGGCTCAGCTCCCTCCCTGTAGGACAATGTGTCTATAGTAACCTTATCAGCTACCATGAAGGCTGAATAGAAGCCCAGTCCGAAATGTCCTATAATCTGATCCTCATTAGCCTTATCCTTGTACTTCTGCAGGAAATCTGCCGCTCCTGAAAATGCGATATCGTTTATGTACTTATCAACCTCTTCGGCTGTCATGCCCAGTCCGTTATCGGTAAAGGAGATAGTGCTGCTTTCCGGATCTACAGTTACATCTATCCTGTACTTTTCATCCTCCGGGGCTGTATATTCACCTATGAGTGCAAGCTTCTTAAGCTTGGTTACGGCATCGCAGCCGTTGGAAATAAGCTCTCTGTAGAAGATATCGTGATCCTGATAGAGCCACTTCTTGATTATAGGGAATATGTTTTCACTGTTTATATTTAAATTGCCTTTTTTTATCTCTGACATAGTCTAAGTACCTTCTTTCTTCAGATTTTTCAGCTGGTACTTATTATAACATAATTGTTAGCACTTGCAAGACTTGAGTGCTAATTATTTTTATTGTATACGTCAAAAAAGTTATCTGCTGTCGAGCCTGACGGCTCTGAGAAATCTATTTCATTCCAGAAGCGTTCCAGAAGCTGTATATTATGCTCTTTTCGGTACGGCTCAACTATCTCTCTGACGGCCTTTGTATCAAGTGCCTTGCTGAGTCTTTCCTTACGCTCTAGGGTCTCCTCCTCGGCATATCCGTCCACACAGTTGATTATGTAGTACATATCGCCGACAGCAAGTATGTTGGAGGTCTGTCCCTCCTCCAATGAAAATGCAGTCTGCTCTATCAGATCCGGCTTTTCGCTTCGCATGAGCGTACGCTCACTCGTCTCAAGCTCATTGTAGCGGCTTGCCATGGCTGAAAAGCTCTCTCCGTCGATCTTGATGCGCTTAAGTATGGCCTTGGCCTTTTTGAGATCCGAGGTACCAATCTCTGCAATCTTTATTACCTTGACCTCAGAATCACTTATATCTGTATCAACATTTGAGGTAATGCTGTTTATAAGCTTGTCCGCCGTATAATAATCCGTATATACAGTCTGCACATCCTCCCTGCTGCAGCCTATATAGCTTAAATCTCCATCGCTTAAGCCGGCCATATATTCATCTGTAATACGCCTTATCAGATCTCTCTCGGTACTGTTTACAGTTATGCCTCTGTCAGCCGCAAGAAGATTAAGGAGCTTGATCTCCTCCATAAAATCCTTAACATTCTGTATGGTTAGCTTATCAAAGCCTGCTGCCTCATCTCCCACCTGCACCTGCCAGATCTTATCTGAATATGCCGCCTCATATCGGTTTCTTTCATTGGCGATCAGTATCATCGCCTGAGGCTTCGTATACTCCTCGACCATCTCGGTCTTATTTTCAAGCTCCATGCCCCTGCAGCCGCTTAATGACAGCATAAGCGTAAGCTCCACAGCCGCAATGATCCCTGTTATTATTATTTTTCTGTATCTTCTAAGCATCACCGGCAAAACCTTATTGCAAACTTCCTCATCCCGTCTTTATACGCATCGTACACAGCCGGAGCCTCCTCCCATGCTGTAACCGTCCGCTAATTACACTGCGCCTTTGGCAGCATCTGCGGCATGTATATTCCTCAGACTTAAACCTAAGCTTAGCCTAAGCCGGAGCTTAGCCCCAGGCTCAGGCTGCCATATTAACTGCTGCCGCCACTATTATTCCGAATAATGCTCCGCATACCACCTGTGTCGGAGTATGTCCTACAAGCTCCTTCAGATGCTGTTCAAAGACCTCTCCCTTCCATTCAAACGGATTCTCCTCTATCATTGCATTAATTATGCGTGCCTGCTTGCCTGTCTCAAGTCTTACATTCATTGCATCGTGCATGACTATCATGGCCAGCACCAGGCTTATTGCAAATTCAAAGGAATGTACTGAATAAAGAAAGGCCGTAGACAGCGCCAGTGCACATACTGTAGATGAATGTGAGCTCGGCATGCCTCCGGAGCCTATCAGACGCTCCGGTACAAATTTCTTTTCTATCCACAGCGTAAGCAGGGTCTTGATAAGCTGCGCCCCTGCCCACGCGATTATTACTGATATCAGTATCTGATTGTCTGCGACAAATGTTTTCACTTTTTTCTTCTCTTACTCTTTCCTGTCCTTGCAAGCTCCAAAAGCTCAGCGGCATTATCCGATACCGCTTTGGTTATCCTCTCGCCGCCTAAAAGTCTCGCAAGCTCTGCAACAGAGCCCTGCTCATCCAGCTTCTCAATGCTGGTTATATTTCTTCCGTCCTGCTCTGTCTTGCTTATAACAAAATGTGTATCTGCCATGGCTGCAATCTGCGGAAGATGCGAAACACATATTACCTGATGTCTCATGCCTATCAGATCCAGCTTTTCAGCCACTCTCTGCGCCGTCCTTCCGCTTATGCCAGTGTCAATCTCATCAAAGATAAGCGTCGGCATATCATCGGTTTCAGCAAGTATGGTCTTGATGGCAAGCATCACTCTTGACAGCTCTCCTCCGGATGCAACCTCGGCAAGCGGCTTCAGACTCTCTCCCGGATTAAGTGCAGACATGAAGCATACCTCATCGCAGCCGTCGGCTGATGCTGCCTTCTGCCGGAAATCCATATCTATAGCCGGTCTCTCAAAGCCAAGATCCTTAAGCTCTGATTCAATTGCCCTGCTCAGCCCTTCTGCATAGCCTCGGCGCTCAATGCTGAGCCTTTCGCAGGTCTCCTTTAGTTCAGCCTCGGCCTCCTTAAGCATTTTTTCAGCTGCCGCTTTATTACTGTCATACTCCTTAAGCTCATTTAAATCAGCTGATATCTTCTCTCTGTAGTCAAGTATATCAGCTATAGTCTGTCCGTACTTAAGCTCCAGCCGTCTTATGAGATCCAGTCTGGCCTCAGTCTGCTCAAGCACAGACTCATCCACATCAAGCTCATCAGCATAAGCTGTAAGATCTGCAATACATGAGCTTAGCACTGACTGTGCATCTATGAGCTCATCATATGTGCCTTTAAGCTCCTCATCATAGCGAAGCGCATGCTCAAGCTCGGATACAGCACGTCCTGTATCACAGTCTGACAATATGCCGCAGGCCGTGCTTACGGATTCGAGTATCTTTTTGGCATTATTAAGCTTCTTAAACCGCTGTGCAAGCTCCTCCTCTTCACCTGCTGCAAGTCCTGCCTCATCAATCTCCTCCGCCTCAAAGGCTAAGAGATCCGCCTTCCTTGCTCGCTCCTTATCATCAAGAGTATAGCTCTCCGCAGCATGAACAGCCTGCCGATACGCAGCATAGGCAGCTGCCGCGGCCTGCTTCAGCTCATGAAGTCCGGCGCCTGCGTATTCATCAAGTATCTCAAGCTGCCTGCGCTTGTCTGTCAATGTATAATATTCATTCTGACCGTATACATCAAGCAGGAGCTCTGCTGCCTTCTTAAGCGTGGCTACCGTAACTGTTTCGTCATTAATACGGCTTATGCTTTTGCCAGGCATAATCTTGCGGCTCACTATAAGCAGTCCGTTTTCATCCGGAGAAAGTCCAAGCTCCTGAAGGCCCTTCCTGCGTACCTCATCCACATCAAAGATCAGCTCCACATAGGCATACTCAGCACCCCGTCTTATAATGTCTCCGCGTGCCTTGGCTCCGAGTGCAAGCATTGCCGAATCAATAATGACTGATTTTCCTGTACCGGTCTCTCCTGTCAGTATGTTGACTCCGCTGCCGAATGCGACAGAGGCCTTTCTCACAAGCGCTATATCCTTTACATTAAGCTCAAGCAGCATAAATCCTCAATCCATTATATTTAACTAAATGCTGATTAAATCAACATTTACTTGAAAGCTCCGCTGGATCGCACGGATTTGCAGGTGAAATTGTTGCTTCGCAACGCAAATCCGGCGTAGGAAACGCTTTAATCAGCGTTTCCTTAAATTACAGGTGACTGTCCCGGCTTCCCGTCAGTCATCCACGATATCTCTCAGCTTCTTCATAACCTCAAGGCAGTCATCCACAGTGCGCACAGCCACCATGATCGTATCATCACCTGCTATACAGCCCAGCACGCCCTTAAAGGACATTGCATCTATGGTTGTTGCAACTGCCATGGCCATGCCGGTAACCGTCTTGATAACAAGTATGTTCTGAGCCATATCCATGGAAATGAAGCCATTCTTAAGTATGTTAAGATACTTCTGTGAAAAATCCGTATTGCCAGGAACAGTCTTGTACACAGCCCTTCCGTCATTTCCCGCAACCTTGGTAAGCTTAAGTGCTCTGATATCTCTTGATACAGTTGCCTGAGTTACATCATAGCCCTCAGCGTTAAGCTTTGCACACAGCTCCTCCTGGGTCTCAATGTCGTATCTTCCGACCAGTTCAATTATTTTTGCCTGTCTTCCTACCTTCATTGTGATAACACCTGCCTTTACACATAACGCATTCTGTCACGAAGTGTTTCCAGAAATGATGTTTCCTTGAATCTTATAAATTTAGTACAGTGCCTTGCCTTCGTTACAATCACCTCATCATTATATTCAAGGTCTGTCCCGTCGGCTCCGTCGCAGGATACAAGCTGCGTTGTATGCTTACTGATTATCTTTATCTTATCCGACGGAGAAAGCACGAGTGGTCTTGTATTAATGGCATGAGGACATATTGGAGTAACGAGCAGCAGCTTTGCTGTGGGCTCTGCTATCGGGCCGCCTGCCGACAGTGAATAGCAGGTCGAGCCTGTAGGGCTTGACACCACTGCTCCGTCTGCTCTGTAGGAATTGATCAGAGTATCATTTATATACAGCTCAAAGGTCATCATATGCACCGAATCATTCTTGCCTATAAGCACATCATTCAGTGCATAATCTCTGTATACGCGCTTTCCGTTTCTGTAGACCGAGGCACAGAGCATCATGCGCTCCTCTATCTTGAAATCGTCATTGATAAGGCGGTCAAGGATATCGTCATAGTCATCTATCTGAGTAAGCTCCGTAAGATATCCCATGTGTCCTCTGTTGATTCCAAGAAATACCACATTTCTTCCGAGCGCCGCTCTTGATGCTCTGAGCATTGTTCCGTCGCCTCCGACGGTTATCACGCACTCAACCTCCTCAGGTATGCGGAAATCTCGCTCAAGGTAGCCCTCATGTATCTCTACCTGTGCTCCTCTTGCCTTCAGCCCGCATTCAAGCCTGTTTCTGACTGCCGAGATTGCCCTGACCTTTGTTGTATATTCACTTATAACTATGTAAAAATTTTTCATTTGTCCAATGCTGCATGTGCCTCTGCAACAAGCGCTCTGATTGCTGCCTCGTCTGCATCAGCCGCAGCGGCATCCTCTGCATCGTTAGATAGATATATCAGGTACTCGATGTTGCCCTCAGGTCCCTTGACAGGACTGTAGGTAAGCCCAAGCACTGCAAAGCCAAGCTCAGTGCTAAGCTGAACAATAGCTGCGACAACCTTCTCATGCACCCTGACATCTCTTACCACGCCCTTCTTGCCGACCTCCTCACGGCCGGCTTCGAACTGCGGCTTGATAAGACACACCATGTGCGCATCAGGCTTAAGCAGAGGCTTAGCTGCCGGAAGCACCTTGTCAAGTGAGATAAATGATACATCCACCGATGCAAAATCAAGGCTCTCATTATTGATATCAGCCGGAGTAATATAGCGGATGTTCATTTTTTCCATGCATATTACTCTGCTGTCATTACGCAGCTTCCAGGCCAGCTGTCCGTGTCCCACATCTACTGCAAATACCCTGGCAGCTCCATTCTGCAGCATGCAGTCTGTAAATCCACCCGTAGATGCGCCTATGTCCATGCAGGTTTTGCCAGCAACATCGACTCCGAAGCAGTCTATGGCCTTTTCGAGCTTAAGGCCGCCTCTTGAGACATACTTAAGCGTGCTGCCTCTTACCTCTATGCAAAGCTCTCCGCTGTCCTCAGAGAACATGGTTCCCGCCTTGTCCTCCTTAACACCGTTAACATATACGATGCCGCTCATTATAACGGTCTTGGCCTTTTCCCTGCTCTCTGCAAGTCCTTTCTCACAGAGCAGCACATCAAGTCTTTTTTTTGCCATCAGAATTTCCTGTCTATAAGGCTCACCAGAAGCTCATTCAGGAACGGATACTCTCCTACCGCACTGATCAGCTTAAGCGCCCTCTCCGTATAGCTCTTAACATCTGCCCTTGACTGCTCAAGTCCGTAGAAGCTGAGCCATGTTATCTTGTTGTTATCCTCATCTGAGCCTATAGGCTTGCCAAGCTCTGCTTCAGTCGAGGTAACATCCAGTATATCATCCTGTATCTGGAAGGCCATGCCTATGCAGTCTGCTGCCCGTTCAAGCTTTGCCGTTGCTTCCTCTGAGGCTCCGGCAAGCACTGCTCCCATCATGAAGGATGCCTCAATCAGTGCTCCGGTTTTTTTCCTATATATAAATTCCAGCTGCTCTCTTGAGGGCTTCTGTCCGACCAGCTGCACATCGACGGTCTGTCCGCCTATCATTCCGTATACACCGGCCTTATGTGCAAGGATATCAATGCATTTAAGCACCTTGTCACTTCCTGCTGAGGATTTTGCTGCTGTTTCAAATGCATAAATCATCAGCGCATCGCCTGCAAGCGTGCCGAAATCCTCTCCGAATTTTGCCCAGGTGCTTGGCACTCCCCTTCGCAGAGTATCATTGTCCATGCATGGAAGATCATCGTGAACAAGTGAAGATGAATGTATCATCTCCATAGCTGCCATAATCGGCATTAATGCAGCCTTTTCATTCGCATCGAGCGTCTCGCTTCCGTTGTTTCTGCACAGAATATATGCAGACTGTATAAGTATCGGCCTGAGTCTCTTTCCGCCGTTTCGTACTGAATAATTGGCCGCTTCAAATATTATCTGCTGAAAGCCCTCCTCCTTCGGAAGATACTGCTCAAGCTCCCTGTTTATGGTATCCGAATGACCCTTTAATACTGTTCTGAGATCCATCTCACTCCTCTTCGCTGAGTATCTTAATCTGCTTCTCTACCTTATCTATACCTGCCTCAGCGCCTTTGATAAGCCTGATTCCCTGCTCATAGAGCTTAAAGGTCTCTTCAAGGCCTGTATTATCTGCTTCCATCTTTTCGAGTATGTTCTCTATCTGCTCAAGGCTCTCCTCAATGGACAGCCTGCTGTCAGCCTCACTCATGAACTATCCTTTCCGTATCGATAACCTGTGCGTCTATTATTCCGTCAGCAACGTATACCTTAAAAGCGTCACCGTTCTTTACTCTGCTTATGCTTTTAAGTGCCCTGCCGTCACTGCCCTCTATGTATCCGTAGCCTCCGCTCAGCTTCTTAAGCGGTGAAGCTCCGTCCAGCCTTGCTGCAAGCAGTGCTGTGCTTCTTTTTCTGTCCTGAAGCCTGTTGTCCATCTTGAGCATAAGCGCCTCATGGAGACTCTCAAGGCTGTGCTTTGCTGATTCTGCCTTTATTGCTGCAGCATGCCGCATGCGAAGCAGTGCCTCCTCAAGCCTGTGCCTCTGCTCTGCTGATACTGCTGCCGGGGACAGTCTGTTAAGACGTTCCCTTTTAGCAATAAGCTCAGAACGCACTCTGCTTAGGCTAAACCGCATGCAGTGCATAAGCATCTGCCTCTTGGCATCAAGCTCCTGCTCAAGCGCTTCATAATCAAAGTTGGCAAGCTCAGCTGCTGCTGAGGGGGTCGGTGCCCGCAGGTCCGCAGCAAAATCTGCTATCGTATAATCTGTCTCATGTCCTACCGCAGATATGATCGGTGTTTCCGCATCAAATATCGCCTTTGCAACAATTTCCTCGTTAAAGGCCCACAGATCCTCTATCGATCCGCCTCCACGTCCCACTATTATGACATCAGGCCTAAGCTCATCAAGCTTCTTTATGCCCCTCACTATAGATGCCGCTGCATCTGCTCCCTGAACAAGTGCGGGATATATTATCAGCTCAACGTACGGATTGCGGCGCCGGCTTACATTTATAATATCTCTTACAGCCGCTCCTGTCGGTGAGGTTACAACACCGATGCGTCTGCAGTACAGCGGGATCTGCTTTTTGTAGAGCTGGTCAAACATGCCCATCTCTTCAAGCCTGGTCTTAAGCCTCAGAAAGCGTTCATACAGCTCTCCTGCGCCTGCAAGGCTGCAGCTTTTAACATACAGCTGGTAGCTTCCGCTTTTCTCGTATACGCTGATCTGCCCTGCTGCCTCAATCTGCTGCCCGTCAGACAGTCTGAAGCTTAGCCCCTGTCTGCTGCCGGCAAACATAATGCAGCTAAGCTGTGAATCTCTGTCCTTGAGGGTGAAATAGATGTGTCCCGAGCTGTGATATTTGCAGTTGGAGACCTCGCCCTTAACTGTTATGCGGTTAAGAGCGTAGTCTCTGGTGAAAAGATTTTTTATGTAATTATTTACCTGTGTGACGGTAAATGCCTCTGCCATCAGTTCTCCGCATCTGCTGCCGGTATCTTAGCTGCAGCCAGCTTATCCTTATGAACAAAATGCGCAAGCAGTCCGTTGATAAAGGAAGGTGCCTCATCGCTGCAGTAAAGCTTTGCAAGCTCTATCGCTTCATTTACAGCAACCTTGTCCGGTACCTTGTCATCATGATTAATCTCATATACTGCAAGACGAAGTATATTAAGCTCTGCTCTGCCCATATACCTGGTTTTCCAGCCTCTGGCTACAGCATCTATCTCGGCATCCAGCTCTTCTTCCATGCTTCCTACAGCTGTTGCTCTGTCTATAATCTTGTCCTGTTCCTTGTATGTAAGTGCCAGATCACAGGACTGCTCCATATATTTCTCGACAACAGAGCGGATATCATCATCCTTATGAAAATCCAGTCCGAATATTATCTTGAATACTTCTTCTCTCAGCTCATGCTTGGTCATATGCTCAATCCTCTCCGATCATGCATTCTCGGCAGAGGTATCAATGCCGGAAATATTAACATCGACAGAGCTGACTTCAAGACCTGTCATGCTCTCAATTGTAGATCTTACCTTGTCCTGGATCTTTGCGCTTACATCCGGAATATTGCAGCCATACTTAACTACAACAGACAGAGACAGCTTAACTGCCTCGTCATTCACGCTCATCTTAACGCCCTTTTCAAGGGTCTTGCCTCCGAGCCTTGCTATGAGCTCATTAGTTG
>CAVALT010000027.1:2287-11349 GCA_963589455.1 Clostridiales bacterium | reverse complement strand
ATGGAGATACCGGACAGGATGCTGATTTTTGCGTGTTTGGCATCTCTGCTCAGACTTTCTTCAGGACTAAGCGTCCTGCCTGATATGCTTATCGGCTTTGCCGCAGTATCAATACCGCTGCTTATAGTGGTGCTTATCGCAGAGCATATACTTAAGAGGCCTGCAATGGGAGGCGGAGACATCAAGCTTATAGCCGTGCTCGGTCTGCATTTCGGAGCAGCAGGTACGCTGCTGATACTTATCATAGCGTGCTTTGTCGGACTTATAGCCGCTGCAGCAGCGAGAACGGGCAGAGGCAGAGAATTTCCGTTCGGGCCGTCAATAGCTGCCGCAGCATGGATAGTCATGCTGATCGGAGAGCAGATATTAAGCTGGTATATGGGCCTTTACGGATTTTAAAAAAGCTAACTGTTTGGCATCCATCTCGAATTTGCGCCGCAAATCCTCGATTGATTACAGAAGGTGCCAAAAAGATAACAGATACAGAGCATACAGTCATAGATAAAAGGGTGAATGCATGGGCAATATCATAGGTATACAATTTGACAGTGCCGAGATAACGATGGCGCAGTATGCAGGCGGAACCTTACGCTGCTATACGGAGCGCCTTCCGGAAAATCTGATTCAGAACGATCAGATCATATCTCAGGAGACATTTTCAGCTTTTTTAAAGGAGCTTAAGAAGAAGGGCGGCTTTTCGGGCAGAGCCTGCTCCGTTGTAATACCATTTTCCGGAGCGTATTTCAGAACACTGTCTATGCCTGTCATGTCAGAGGAGCAGCTTAGGCTTAACCTTCCCTATGAGTTCAGAGACTTCATCGGAACCGAGAGCTTCAAGTATAATTTCGATTATGCCCTTGAGGAATTTGAAAATGATGAAAACGGCAAGCCGGTAACCATGAATCTTATGGCTGCCGCAGCGTCCAAGGAGCTCCTTGACAAATACGCCTTCTGCCTTAAGAAGGCAGGCTTCAGGCTTAAGACCGCAATACCTACAGAGATGTCCATAGTCAATATAGCACGCAGTGCAGCTCAGAACGGAGCAGAGCTCGACAGAGAGGAATGTATCTGCTGCATAGGCTTTGATCATACAGTATTCAGTATTATCAGGGACGGTAAGCTTGCGGCCTTTAAGATCATTGATATCGGCTCTGCACAGGTGGATGATGCCATTGCAGGCATATACAACATAGACAGGCATCTGGCAGCTGACTACCGCAGCCAGAATTATGAGGAGGTGCTCGATACCGCTGAGTGCCGCAGAGTCTATGACAGACTGGGACTCGAGATCATGAAGACAGTCAACTTCTATCGTTATGAGAATCAGGACTCAGAGGTCAGGAGGATAACCTTTATCGGAGACTGCGGCTGGCTGGGAGACCGTCTGAAGGATTCGATAGGCCATGCAGACTTTGAGTCAAGAAGCATAACTGACTGGCTGCTCACAGGAGCTGCCGACGAGGAACTTTCAGCGCACTGTGCGCTTGCGATAGGAGCGGTAAGCACATATGAATAAACTAACAGCCCTATTTAAAAAGAAGAATGCGGGTTCAGGCAGACTTCCGTCAAAGCGCAGCATGAACCTCTATGTTAAGGTTAAGGACGGCAACAGCTGGCAGGTACTGCTTCCGCTTGCTGTATTTCTGGTGCTTGTGGTGTTCTTTATCTACAGACTCGGAGTTGTAGATCGTCTCAATAAGCTTAACAGCATAAGGCATGACAATGCTCAGCTTGAGGCAGAGCTCAATACGCTTAATGAGGAGCTGTCAAAGTATACCGAGCTTGAGGAGGAGTACCGCAGATATACTACAGGCTATCTTCGTGAGGAGGAGCGCGGACTCTTAAAGCGCTCACGCATATTTGAGATGCTTGAGGAGTGCACAGCTGACCTTGCGGTAATTAAAAATGTCAGCATCGAGAACAATCAGGTAGGTCTTGTAGTGGATATCGCCTCACTTAATGATATCGAGACCATACAGGACAGACTTAATGAGATGCCGAATGTTGATGAGATAAAGGTATCCACGGCCAAGGGCACCAACAATGTCGAGGTCGAGGGCTATATCATATTTACGGTAAAGCGCAGCACAGACAGCACGGGCACAGAGTCTGACGGCAGTCTCAGCGCAGAGGAGAGAGCCTCCAAGCTGCAGGAGTACTCGCAGGCAGCAATTGATGCGAGAAATGCTGAGGAGGAGAGCAGGGCACAGGCCTCTGCCGGAGTCTCTGGCACAGCACAGGCCTCATCGGGCAGCAGTCAGACTCAGCGCAGCAGCTCGGCATCATCAGGAGGAGCTCAGAGCTCAGCGTCAAATGCCGGCAGCACAGCAGGCTCAGGCAGTACTTCCTCACAGGGCACTTCGGGCAGCGCAGCGTCTCAGGCAACAACCCAGACTGTTAACGGCGATGAGGTAGTAGTACTTCCGCCGGGAGTAAGCATATATGGCTTCGACAATATTGAAGAGGGTAAGGCACAGCTTGAACAGCAGCAACAGCAGGGAGGTGCTCAATGAAGAGGATAATATCTATCAGAGAGCTGGCACTCCTCGGCGTGCTTATCATACTTGCAGCTTATTACTTTGTAGTACAGGGACCTGTAGCTAAGGAGACTGATGAGCTTGCAAGCCAGAGAGTGCAGCTTGAAAATCAGATAACAGAGGCGCAGCTTAAGACTGCATCCATGAACAAGATGCAGGAGGAGCTGGATCAGATCTATGCGGAAAGCGACGGCTCGCCGCAGGTGCTCTCAGACTACAGCAACAACAGAGTACTGCTGCAGGAGCTTAATGTAATACTCAATATGGCAGATGAATTTGACGTAAGCTTCGGAGACGTAAGCTTTAACGACAATGTAATGCGCCGCGAGATAACCATAAGCCTTACTACCCAGACCAGGGAGGCAGCCCAGTTTATCGTTAATTCGATAGAGTCAAGCAGCAATACCTATCTGGTTACAGGCTTCAACACAACGGATAACAAAAACAAATCAGACTGGAGCTCTTCCATAGCTCTGGTAAACTATGAGTTCGTAACCGATGAGCAGGCGAAGGAGCTTGGTCTTAATGACGGAACCCAGACGGAGGATGCAGATAAGACAGCTACTGAGAAGCTGGTTGACGATCTTAACAACGGGTTAAAATAATTTATGCTTAGAAAATTACGTACTTCCAAAGCATTTACGCTTGCCGAGATAATGATCGTGGTTGCAATAGTCGCGATCATCTCGGCAATCGGCATAGGCGGTATACTCAGTCAGATAAAGAGCATCAGACAGATGAAGCTGGACACAACTGCCCGGACTATATATGTTGCGGCTCAAAACAGGCTGACAGAGCTGTATTCCTCGGGCAACACCGAATGGAGTGCAGCTTTTTTGGCATCTAATGGAGACACATCCGGAACCGTTACAGCTGCCGGAAATATAGAAAAAAATCAGGTAAAAAATAAACCCTCAGACTGGGGAGATTCCGAATTTAATAATACGGAAGAGCCGTATTCCCTGTATTATGTGTCATCAGACAGCAATGACTACACCAAGAGAGTGCTCTTTCCTGACGGAACCATCAATGAGGAGCTGTTCGGCAATAACTGGGTAGTGGAGTTTAATCCTGAGAGCGGCTATGTGTACGCGGTTTTCTACAGCGAGAAGATGACAAATGATCAGTACTACAGTGATGAGATGTCTCCTAACTTCTCGGATCAGGGAGTAAGCGTTAAGGATATAGCACGTGCCAATAAGGAATCTCGTATAAGCAATTTCTACAGTCTCGGCGGAGTCGGCTACTACGGCGGTGCCATCAGCATCAATGAGAAATATGATGTCCAGGATCTTACAAACAACATAAATGTTAAGGATGAGGCAGAGCTTTCCTTAGAGCTGATTACGCTTATCCCATCCACCTACCAGCAAAAGTACATAGACCTTGAGCTTGTATTTACAGGTCTTGTGAGCGGAAGCACGCAGACATATACATTTACCGGAACAACTTTTGGATCGAGAAAGACAGCTTCCATAGTCGTAGACAGCCTCAATACAAAAAAGTACGGTTCCTTCTATGAAAACTTCTGCAATCCGAGCCGTGCGGCCACATCATTGCTGAATCTGAGGTCCTCAGACGGCTTTACTGTTGCCTGCAAGGGCTGGACAGGAAACTTTATCCCGGGAGAAAATGTCAGGGCTACCCTTGTATCCAAGGTAAGAGATGATACTGCAGCCAAGAGCGTTACCTCGGAGGTTATCATCAACAGTCTGTTCAGCAATGACAAGACCAACAGCATGGGTGCAGGTCCGATAAGCGGAGGCACAGGCAACAGCAGTGCTGTCGCATACATTAAGAACGGCAGACACCTGCAGAACCTCAACACCGAGACCTCACATGTCAATGATACCAATGTTAACAGTGAGGCTGCAGCAAAGCCGCTTATATTTACCTCGGCAATACAGACTAATGACATCAATTTCAGCAGTACAGGCACTGGCAGCTGGATAACGGCCTACGGCAAGCGTCCGTTCACGCCGATAACCAATGCCGCACTTAACTCGTACGACGGAGATAGTAAGAGTATAAATGCTCTCACTGCCGGAACTACAGCCGAGGCGGATATAGACGCAGACGGCAAGGTCAAGGATAAGGCAGCAGTTGTTAAGTCAGAGAATGCAGGACTGTTTGCCGACTTTGCCGGCAGCAGCTTAAAGAACATAAAGCTTACCGGAACTACGGCAAAGGGCACCGTTAATGCAGGCGCTCTTGCAGCCAAGGCAAGCGGAGCAGCACTTACAGTAGAGAACTGCTCGGTATACCTGCTTGGAGATGATTACAAGAGCGCAGTCAATAAGATAGCTCTAACCAAGGAGGAGGCTGACGAAGCCGAAAAGAGCGGAACAGCTGACACTAGGACCGTGCAGTCAGAGGCCCGCATAAGCTCAGAGACCGGTAATGCCGGAGGCCTTATAGGCAGCACAGCCAACGGCTGTACGCTTAATGTGAGCAAGAGCTTTGCATCAACAATTATTAACGGAGCCGGAGGCTCAAGTATAGTATCTACAGCAGCTGCAGGACAGAACAATGCCGGCGGCCTCATAGGCTACAGCTCCGGCAGCGTAAATATCTCCTCATCCTACGCGGACTGCTATATAACAGGCTCCTATATAGGAGGACTTGCGGGCTACAGTGCAGGAGCGGCCAATACCGTAACAGGCAGCTATTCAGCCGGCTTTGCGGCATTTGACGAAAGCATAGATGTAAGCGAGGTAAGTGCCGGCTTCATGTCGGCTGCTTCTGGTGCGGCTGACACTGTTGTTATCAAGGGCTCATATACACTGTTTGATACAGGCACCAAGACAACAGCCGTAAGATGGCACATGACCAATACCGAGACCGAGGGCAGCAGCGGTGGCACAAAAGCAACACGTGCAGAGTCCAGCTACTATGCTAATACGGCAACATCTGCGGATAGCATAGACGGTGCGGAGTTTGTAAATGCGTCTAAGCTCAAGGAGTCGGCAGCCTCCGGCACAGGAGCTGATACCGGAGACAGCCCGATTACTGTCATGAACAAGGCTAACGGCGGAGCCTTTATTATGAAATCGGCCGATTCAACCGCATACAACCTGAGGATAGGCATAGCTCTGACCTCCTATGATTATCCGCATGTATCAGGACTCAGGCATTACGGTGACTGGTCTGAAAATGATATAGAGCCGGGAACTCTGGTCTATTACGAAAAGTATAAGAACGGCAAATACGGCTTTGTAGGAGGCGGCAAAAATACACTCTTAGCCGGTACTGACGACAGCACCGCTGTAGTAGATGATGGTTATGCGCTGATCTACAGTGCCGATGACGCAGCCACTGCAAAATACAGCACAAGCATATATTTTAATACCACCACAGATGCCGGCAAGGCCACTGAGGAGCTGCAGGCGCTGACAGCTGACCCCACGCCTGTGGATATCGCAAACCCGGGAACAACCGGCTGGGACAAGGCTATATTCAGGCATATAGATAAGAGTCTGGTGGATAATGCAGGACTCAAGGTTAATGAGGACGGCAGCACCTCAACAGAGGCAGTAAGCGGTCTCAGCGACTTCTACCTCCCGATAATCGTAAAGTCGCAGACCGGAACCAACAGATACTATTATTTCAATCCGTACTTTGCAAGAACGGCAGTAGAGGTTAAGGAATTCGGTGATACCACAAAGCCCGGCTTCTCCGACGATGCAGCCGATAAGTCAAAGATAACGATAAGATCGCCGAGACAGCTCTATCTTATGAGCTGCTTCTATGAAGCATATGCAGATAAGACCAAGCTCTGCATATTTAATCAGGAGCTTAAGCTTGACTATGCAGTATATGATTGGGAGAGCCAGGGAAGCTACTTTAAGACTGCCTTTAAGTCAGATCAGCAGACGATAGAGCTTAGCAGCACCAAGACGGTATACCTTGACATAAGCAGAAATCAGGCGCCCATAGGCAGCGAGGCTAAGCCATTTTCCGCAGAATACAACGGCAACAGCTATGCCGTAACAGGCATGTCTGTTAAGACCACAGATACCGGAAGCACAGTCAGTGCAGGACTCTTCGGCACTGTCAGCGGTGCACTTAAAAATATCGTGTTTACGGCGGATTATTCAGCTAAGGCGACATCTAATTATGCCGTAAGCAACGGCTACAGCATAAGCGGCAACGGAAGCAAGTATTATGTGGGAGCCATAGCCGGCCATCTGACCTCAGAGGGCAGCATAGAAAATACTGCCGCTGCAGGTCTGGTTATCAACAGCTATGCCTATGACAATGCAGAGCTCAATGCCGGCGGACTTGTAGGACTTAATGAGGGCAGCATCAGCAATTCAGAGGCAGATCTCCCTATAATCAGGATACGTACAAACGGCGGAGCCGGAGCAGCTGCTGCAGGCTTTGCAGGCTATAACAGAGGCAGCATAGAGAACAGCTATTCTTTAAGCTACATCAATATCAGCCGAGCAGCCTCAGACAGCATAGGTCAGGTTTATCTCGGTGGCTTTGCTGCGAGAAATGAAGGCAATGCCCGCATTTCAGATTCCTACTGTGCTTCGGCAACAGTTTCGGAAAATATAGACGACGACAAGAAGAGCGGCTTTACTCTGGCAGGAGGCGGAAGCACGGATCACGTGCTCTATCTTGACGGAGGCAACTATTACTATGTGGACAGCATTTATGCCTACAATATAGGCGATGCCTCTGCAACAGCCGGTGCAGCTGTAAGCGGCAGTGATCTTACCTCAATCAAGAGCAGCACTGTTCCAAGCACAGTTGAAGGCTTTGACAGCTCAGGAGCATTTGCCCAGGCTGAAGGCTCATATAACTGTGTCAATACAAGAAATAAGGTTGGAGACGGAGAGGTATATCCGTATCCTGCGGTTATAAAGGATACTGAGGGCAGCCTGGTTCACTACGGTGAGTGGACCTTTGATACGGGATATTCCGATTCGGGCTTCATTTACTGGGAGAACGAGGAGGGAGGCTCCAACAGAGGCTATCACTTCTATATCATAGACGGTGAGGGCAATGAGCACTCTACGCTCTGCACAGCTAATGATGACGGCGGTGCAATAACCGATTACGGCTACGGCTATTACTATTCCAAGGCCTCAACCTCAGACGAAACAGGAACAGTCAATACCACTGCTGAGGCTTCCTGGGAAAATGTGAACCTCGGCAGCAAGAGCGGCTTTGCCAATGCAGAGGAATACGCTGCAGCGGAAAATGCTCTCAGCAAGCAGTTTGGCGGAGGTTATAACTTTGTCCTCTACAAGACCACCAGAGAGGCGGATAAAACCGGAACCACCACTCATGAAAAGAATGATAAGGGCATGTTCCTTATCAACCAGACCTACAGCGGAGAAGGTACAGATGGTACTGATATTACAGCCGGCGGTGCGTATGCAGTATGCAGGCTTACTGTAAGCAAGGGAAGCACGAGCAAGGAGCTCCTCTATGTCTTTACTCCGTTCTTTGCCAAGAGCATGAAGCTCTACAGCTACAGGACAGACTCGGGAAGCTGGACCACAACTGACATGGGTACTCCGGGAAGCAACAACGGAGAGAGCTATGATGCTAAAAAGAAGGAGTACGAGAACGGACAGCTGCAGCAGACAGCGGATACAGGAGACTCTTCAGATACATCCTCAGCATTAGCCGTAGAGGATTACATGAAGGAGGATGTGCCGTTTGAGATCCGCTCTGTATATCAGCTGCAGAATATTAACTGGAGGACAGATAAGTTTGATGCAGTTACTGAGATCGGAAATGACGATGCCAGGAAAATAGGCACAAACGGAAAGCCTGCATATCTGTATCTTGCATGGTACGGAGATGGTGACTCGGTATACGGAAAGGGAGGCAGCCTTTATCCGAACGGAGTTCCGGATGATGATGTATATAACTACTACTGGAAGCAGACTCACGATGTTAACGGCAAGAGCAGAGAATTCACGCCTATAGGAGGTCTGTATGATACCAAGCTAAAGGTTGACGGCTGGACTACTGCTGCGCAAACAAAGACTCAGCCTTTTGTTGCATTCTTTAACGGCGACTATAATGGTGACAGCTATGTAATCAGAAATATCAGCATCAGCTCGACCTCACAGACAGTTGGTCTGTTTGGAACAGAGGTGGCAGCAAAGCTAAGGAATATCATATTATATTCAGACAGCGACAATGTCATTGCAGCAAGCGGCTCAGAAAAAAGCTGGTATATGCTTGGAAGTCTTGTGGGACTGGCCGGAAAGGGTACGATTGAAAACTGTGTTGTTTCGGGATATACAGTCGAGGACGGCAGAACAGGATGCTCAGACGGAGATGCAACAATAGGAGCATTTATAGGCTTCTGCGCAACCAGTATAAACAGGTGCAGCAGCAATAATAATCTGATTTTAAAAAGTACTCATACTAAAACCCGTAGAGTCGGAGGTATGGTCGGTGCAATTACCGGCAAGATATCCAACAGCTATTGCGGAGGATCGATTATTAATAATTCAAGCGGCGGCGATGTGTATATAGCAGGAATGATAGGCGGCGAAT